>NZ_DAIUCK010000050.1:0-22510 GCF_036846205.1 Rhabdothermincola sp.
CTCCACCACCCCCTCGGCGGCGACCTCCCGCCCGTCCGGGTAGCGCACCAGCGCCACGGTGCGGAACCGCGCCGTCCGGCCCGACGGATCGAGCGCGCCCGCGTCGAGGAGTTCGGCGAGCAGCTTGCGCACGTTGTCGGCATAGGTCGCCTGCGGGCCCGAGTAGCGCGCGGACCGGACCCCCGGCGCCCCCCCGAGCGCGTCGACCTCCAACCCGGTGTCGTCCGCCACCGCTGGCAACCCGGTGGCCTCGCAGATCGCTACCGCCTTCAGCCGGGCGTTGCCCTCGAGTGTCGGGGCGTCCTCAGCCACCTCGGGCACGGTGGACGGCCGGGGCAGCAGCACGACACCGGCGGGGCCCAGGATGGCCTCGATCTCGGCCACCTTGTCAGGATTCGCGCTGGCGCAGACCAGCTCGACCGCGCTCACGAGCTGGCCGTGCGCCGCGGCGGCGGGGTGGCAAGGTAGGACCGCTGCTGCTGGACGATCTCGGCGATGCCCCGCTCGGCGAGGTCGAGGAGATCGTCGAGCTCCCCCCGCGAGAACGCCAGGCCCTCCGCGGTGCCCTGCACCTCGATGTACCGGCCGGACCCGGTCATGACCACGTTCATGTCGACCTCGGCCGTCGAGTCCTCGGCGTAGGGCAGATCGAGCACGGACACCCCGTCCACGATCCCCACCGACACCGCCGCGCACTCGTCGTGGAGCGGGTGCTCGCCGATGACCCCGTCGGCGACCAGCCGGCTGAGGGCGTCGTGGAGCGCCAGATAGCCACCGTTGATGGACGCGATGCGCGTCCCGCCATCGGCCTGGAGGACATCGCAGTCCACGATCACCTGCCGCTCCCCCAGGACGACCAGGTCGCACACCGCCCGCAACGCCCGACCGATCAGCCGCTGGATCTCCTGCGTGCGCCCGGACGGCTTGCCGGCCGCAACCTCCCGCCGGATCCGCTCCGCGGACGCGCCCGGCAGCATCGAGTACTCGGCGGTGACCCAACCCTTGCCCGCGCCCTTCATCCAGCGAGGCACGTCCTCGTCCACGTACGCGGTGCACAGCACCATCGTGCGGCCCGCGGTGACCAGCACCGAACCCTGCGCCTGGTCGGTGAAGTCACGCTGGAAGCTGATCGGTCGAAGCTGGTCGGGCTCTCGGCCGTCGGGTCTCACGGATGCCACCTCCCCACGTTGCCAACCACTCACCGTCCCACACCTACGAACTGGCCTGTCAAACGCGTGCTCCCGCACGCGTTTGACAGGCCGGTTCGCGACTGGAACGGGTTGCCGGGCGGGGCAGGAACCGGTACCGGTGGCGAGGGCGGTCAGAGCTCGTAGTGGGCGCCGGTACGGGCCAGCTCCACCGGCCCACCGAAGGCCTCGGAGCCGATGTGCTCGTAGCGTCGAGGGTCGCCGCCCGGCCACAGGTGGGTGAGCACCAGCCGCCGGGCACCGGCCGAGGCAGCCATCGCGCCCGCCTGCCGGGCGCTCAGGTGCAGCACCCCTTCCCCTTCCTCGTCGGTGGCGAAGGTGGCCTCACAGAGCACGAGGTCAATCCCTCGGCCCAACCGGTCGAGCGCCCAACACGGGCCGGTGTCGGCCGAGTAGGCGATCGAACGGCCGCCTCGCGGGTCATCGACCCGCACCGCGAGGGTCTCCACGTAGTGCTCGGTCTCCGAGAACCGCAGCCGCAGGCCGCCGATCGCCAACTCGTCACCGTCGTGGATCTCGTGCCAGTCGATGGTGGGGTTGAGCCCACCATGGGAGATCGACTCGGCGAGCTTGCGGTTCTCGGCCGTGCCGTAGACCGCGAGACCCTCACGCTCGAGCGCGTACTTGGTCGCGGTGCGCAGGCCCGACAGGTCAAGCCAGTGATCGGGGTGGCTGTGGCTGAGCACCACCGCGTCGACCTCGTGCAGCCCGATGTGGCGCTGGAGGTTCGCCAGCGCGCCGGGGCCGAGGTCGAGCACCACGTTCACCCCGTCCGCTCGCACCAGGTAGCCGCTGCAGGCCTGCCCCGGTCCGGGGTAGCTGCCGCTGCAACCCAGCACCGTGACGCTCAGCGCCACGAGCCGTCCTCCACCCACACGATCGGTCGGGCGTCGTCGAGCTCGGGGCCGAGCAGCCGACGCCCGAGCGCCTGGAAGGTGGCCACGTCTCCCGAGGAGATCCACGTGTGGGTGGCGCGAGCTGCGGCCCGCCTCGGGGTCGGCGGGCGGTCATGGGCGAGGGCGGTGAGCTGGGCCCGCACGGAGAAGGCCGTCTCGTCGGCAGAGGACACCAGCACGACGTCACGACCCATCACATCGCTGATGGTACGGGCGAGGAACGGGTAGTGCGTACAGCCGAGCAGGAGCGAGTCGATCCCGGCATCGCGCAGCGGAGCGAGCAGCCGCTCGGCGAGCACGTGCACCTGGTCGCTGTCGGTCTCCCCCCGCTCCACGAATTCGACGAATCCCGGGCACGCCGCGCAGGTGAGTTTCACGCCTGGGTCGACCGCGGCCACGGCCCGCTGATACGCGCCGGAGCCGATCGTGCCCACGGTGCCGATCACCCCCACGTGGCCGTTGCGGGTCGCGGCCACCAGCGAGCGGACCCCGGGTTCGATCACCCCCACGATAGGCACCTCGAACGACTGCCGGAGCTCGTCGAGCGCCGCGGCCGAGGCGGTGTTGCAGGCCACGATGACCAGCTTCACCCGGTGCTCCTCGACCAGGTACCGGGTGATCTGATGGGCGAAGCGGCGGACCTCCGACAGCGGTCGGGGCCCGTAGGGGTACCGGGCGGTGTCGCCGACGTAGACCAGATCCTCCTCGGGGAGCAGGTCGATCAGCGCCCGGGCCACGGTCAGCCCACCGAATCCGCTGTCGAACATGCCGATCGGACGCCGATCCACCTCAACGATCCACCTCAGAGCGCGGCGACGAGGAACGCCAGCGCCACCAGCACCAACACCCCACCGAGGAACCACCCTCCCACCCGCAGCATGGGGCTGCCCCGGAGCTGCGGGCTGGTCTCCACCTCGATCGCGAGGATCACCCCGAGCACGCCGAAGATAAGGGTGAACAGCACGCCGAGACGGTAGCCCGGACGGCTCAGAAGTAGATGATCTTCGACGCCTTCTCCGCCACCTCGTCGAGGTCGTCGGTGTACGCGCCGGTCGACAGGTACTTCCAGCCGCCGTCGGCGACGATGAACACGATGGTGCCGTGGTCGAGCCGCTCGGCGACCTTGATCGCGCCGGCCAGCGCCGCGCCTGAGGAGATGCCGGCGAACACCCCGCACTCGGTGACCAGCCGGCGGGTCCATTCGATCGACTCCAGCGGCCGCACGATGCGCTTGCCGTCGAGCAGTTCGGGGCCGCCCCACTTCTCGTACACCGGTGGGATGTAGCCCTCCTCGAGGTTGCGCAGCCCCTCGACGAGCTCGCCGAGCGGGGGCTCGACGGCGAGCACCTTGATCTCGGGGTTCTGCTCCTTGAGGTAGGTGCCCACCCCCATCAGCGTGCCGCTGGTGCCCAGGCCGGCGACGAAGTGGGTGATCTCCGGGCAGTCGCGCCAGATCTCCGGGCCGGTCGACTCGTAGTGCGCCCGCGGGTTGGCTTCGTTGGCGTACTGGTAGAGGAAGACCCACTCGGGGTGCTGGTCGCTCAACTCGAGGGCGCGACGCACCGCTCCGTTCGAGCCTTCGTTGCCGGGGGTGAGGATGATCTCGGCCCCGAACACTTCGAGCATCTGCCGGCGCTCGATGGACACGTTCTCCGGCATGACGATCTTGATGGGGTAGCCCTTGATCCGGGCGATCATCGCCAGCGCGATGCCGGTGTTGCCCGAGCTGGGCTCGATGATGGTCTTGCCGGGGGTGAGGGTGCCGTCGGCCTCGGCCTCCGTCACCATCTTGAGGGCGATGCGGTCCTTGACCGAGCCGGCGGGGTTCTGGCTCTCGACCTTGGCCAGGATGCGGACGCCGGGATTGGGGCTGAGCACGCTGACGTCCACCAGCGGCGTGTTGCCGATCATGTCGAGCACCGATGCGTAGACGGTCATGGGGCGGGCCTCGATCCGTGTGGCGTGCACTCCCCGGCGGACATGGCCGGGTCTCCCTGTTGATTGTCGGAAATCTTGACCGGTTTTGTAAAGATTCTACCGGTCTTCGATCGTGACCGGTTCCTCGGCGATCGTGCCGTCCACGATCCGGTAGGACCGCAGCACCGGGGCCTCGTCCCGCAGGGAGACGATCACGTAGTGCCAGGCAGGGTCGGGAGCCTGAGCCACGTCGGTTGGCGACGGGTAGGCATCGGTGTGGGTGTGGGAGTGCATGACGCCGATCAACTCGAGGCCCCGGTCCTCGGCGTCGCGGTCGGCGTGGAGGTGGTCGCGAGGGTCGACCGTGTACACCCTGGCCGACGCCGCGGCGTTCCGGCAGCGGTAGAAGACCTCCACCCGGCCGGTCACCGGGTCGCCGCCCAGCAGCCCGCACGCCTCGTCGGGCAACCCATCGTAGGCGGCAGCGATCATCTGCGCGTAGGCACGGTGAGGCAGGCGCAGCATGGGCGCCGAGGGTACTCGCGACGCGGAGGGGGTCCGTCGGGCCCCGCGGGATCGGCTCGGTACGCTCACGGGTCGTGGCCGGCACCAAGCTCATCGCGACCAACCGGCAGGCCCGTCGCGACTACGACATCCTCGACCGCGTCGAAGCGGGCTTGGTGCTGCGCGGCAGCGAAGTCAAGTCGCTGCGGGAAGCCAAGGTGCAGCTGGCCGATGCCTATGCCCGCATCGACGGCGGCGAGGCCTGGCTGGTGGGGCTGCACATCGCGCCCTGGCGCACGGCGGCGACCCACAGCGGTCACGATCCGGAACGGCGGCGCAAGCTTCTGCTGCATCGCGACGAGATCGATCGGCTCCGCGCTCGCCTCGACCAGGAGCGGCTGACGATGGTGCCGCTCTCGCTGTACTTCAAGGACGGCCGGGCCAAGGTCGAGTTGGCGCTGGCGAAGCCCCGGCGCAAGGGTGACAAGCGCCAGGCGATCGCGGCCCGCGACGCCCGGCGGGAGGCGGAGCAGGCGGTCGGTCGGGCGCTGAAGGGCCGGGGGTAGGGCCGACCGGGACGGGCTCCGCAGGAGGGATCCGCAGGAGGGACCCGAACCCGCCAGCCCGGCGGTCAATCGTCGTCGAGGATGATCGCCATCCCGACGCCGTCACCCTGGATCGTGGCCCCGGTGGGATCGGAGAGCACCACGGCCAGGTCCCGGTCCCCGTCCGGGAGGTCATCGGGCAGGAGGGTGATGGTGATGGTCTTCTGCCACTGGCCCGGCCGGAAGGTGATGGTCTTCGGCTTGGCCGGCTTGTAGTCGACGCCGGCCCGGGCCGTACCGTCGACCACCGTGGCCACGACGGTGGTCTGCTCGGTGGCCGGTGCCGACAGGGTGACCCGGACCTGCATCTTCACCACCCCGGTGTCGCCCTCGACCGCCCGCACCGAGCTGACCGCGACCCGGCTGCCGGTGCCGGGATCGTCGTCGAAGATGACCGCGATCCCGCCCGCTCGGCCGAGTGCGGCTCCCGTCGCGCCCACCAGCTCGACGCTCACCAGCTCCATGTCCTCGACGACGGTATCGCCGTACACCTTGACGGGGATCTTGGTGGAGACCGGGGTGAGCCCGGTGGTGGGCTTCGGCTTGATGGTCAGGGTCCTCACCGCCCCGCCGAAGTCCTCGAAGTCGACCCGGCCGCCGGTGGCGCTGAGCCCGACCAGGCGGTACTGGACGGTGACCGGGGTGGTCGAGGGCCCCGAGAGCGTGACGGGCACGAGGATGGTGCGCGTCGCCGTGTCGCCCTCCCACACGGACGCGTCGCCGACCGACACCGTCACCGGCGCCAGGTCGTCGTTGAGGATGGTGCCGGTGCCCTGCCCGTCGGCGATGGTGGCCCCGGAGGGGTTCGACAGCACGACCGTGAACGTCTCGTCGAACTCGGAGACCACGTCGCCGTTGACGGTGACCGTGATGGTCTTCGACGTGTCCCCGGGGTCGAAGGTCAGGGTGCCCGACGCCGGCAGGTAGTCACCCGGGGCGACCGCGGTCCCATCGCTGGTGGCGAGGTCCACGCTCACCGTCCCCGCCGAGGCGGTGGACAGGGTCACGGTGAACACCGCGTCGGTCGTGCCGCTGTCGCCCTCCACCACCGTCACGTCGTCGATCGAGAGGCTGGGGAGAGCCTCGTCGTCGTTGAGGATGGTGCCGATGCCCTGCCCGTCGGCGATGGTGGCCCCCGACGAGGTCGACAGCTCCACGGTGAACGACTCGTCGGGCTCGTACACGGTGTCACCGTTCACCGCCACCGCCACCGTGCGCACCGTCTCCCCCGGGTCGAAGGTCACCGAGCTCGACACGCTGGTGTAGTCCTCCGGCGCCACCGCGGTGCCATCAACCGTGGCCACCTGAACGGTGACCGGGCCCGGTGAGGGGAACGACAACGAGATGGTGAAGGTGGCATCGGTGGTGCCCGAGTCGCCCTCCAGCACGCTGATGTCGTCGATCGACAGCGTGGGAGGATCGTCGTCGTTGAGGATGGTGCCGCTGCCCTGCCCGTCGCCGATGGTGGCCCCCGACGGGTTCGACAGCTCCACGGTGAACGTCTCGTCGAGCTCGTACACGGTGTCACCGATCACCGCCACCGCCACCGTGCGCACCGTCTCCCCCGGGTCGAAGGTCACCGAGCTCGACACGCTGACGTAGTCGTCCGGCGCCACCGCGGTGCCATCAACCGTGGCCACTTCGACGGTCACGGGGGACTGGCTCGCCGGGGTGAGGGTCAGGGTGAAGATGGCATCGGTGGTGCCGGTGTCACCTTCGAGGACCGCGGTGTCGAGGATCGACACCGACGGCTGGTCCTCGTCGTCGACGATGGTGCCGGTCCCCTGGCCGTCCGCGATGGTGGCGCCGGTGGGGGCGAGCAGGCCCACCACGAAGGACTCGTCACCCTCGTAGAGCTGGTCGCCGGCCACCTGGACGGTGACCGTCCGGGTGGTGTCGCCGGGCTGGAAGGTGAGTGTTCCCGCGGCGCTGGCGTAGTCGCTGGGGGCGGTGGCGCTCCCGTCGGCGGTGGCGAACCCGACGGTGACCGGATCGGGGCTCGGCGCGCTGAGCGACACCGTGAAGACGGCCGGGACCGTGCCGCTGTCGCCCTCCACCACCGTCACGTCGTCGATCGAGAGGCCGGGGACGGGATCGTCGTTCAGGATGGTGCCGACCGCGCCGGGGTCGCCGATCACCGCACCGGTCGGGCCGGACAGCTCGACGTGGAAGGTCTCATCGTGCTCGTAGGCGGTGTCGCCGACGACGGTGACCTCCACGGTGGCGGTGGTCTCGGAGGGCGAGAACGACACCAGCGTCGACTGCGGGAGGTAGTCGTCGCCGGATGTGGTGGCGGTCCCGTCCGCGGTGTCGACCTGCACCGTCACCGTCGATGCCGACGGCTTGGACAGCGAGAGCGTGAAGGTCATCACCGAGGTGCCCGCATCGCCTTCGGCCTGGGCCACGTCGTCGATGCCGATCACCGGGGCGGCGGTGGCGAGCACCCGCACCGCGGCGGTGTCGTAGACGGGTACGAAGGTCAGCCCGCCGCCCGCGTCGTCACCGGTGATCGAGTCGAAGGTGCCCTGCCGGCTCGAGCCGGTGACGATCTCGTAGGTGTCACCGTCGGCGGGTGCGTGACCGCCGTCGAGCTCCAGGGTGCCGGCCAGCTCGACCGGACCGGCGGCGCTGAGGACGTCGTACTGGGTTCCCGGGACGGTGCCGTCGAGGTCCACGGCCAGCGTGCCGCTCGCGGCCTGGGTGAAGCCACCCGTGAGGTCGAGCACGCCGGGCCCGGAAACGCCCGGCTCGACCCGGGCCGCGTTGCGGACCAGCGTCGCGTCGACGGTGCCCGATCCGGTCAGGGTGCCGCCGTCGACCCGGACGGTGCCCCCGCCGAGGAGCCGTAGCTGAGCGGTCGAGCCGGTGAGCGTGGTGCTGCCGCCGGTCTGGACCAGGTCGCCCCCGGGAACGGTGAGCCGGCTGCCGGCATCGATCACCAGGGCGCCGGCGTTGGTGAGCCCCGCGGCCACGGCCTGCTGGCGGCCGCCACTCAACTGCAGGGTGCCGGCCGTGGCATTGGTCGACAGTCCAGCGAGCGCGTCGCCAGCGGCGGCGTTGGTCATGGTGGCTGCCGAGCCGTCGAGGCGAATGGTGGCGCCGTTGGCGGTGATCCCGCCGGCTCCGGCTTCGTCGAGCCGCAGGGTCCCGGCGACGTGGTAGGTGCCGCCGGTGAGAGTGCCGGCGGTGAGGTTGGTGAGGTCGCCGCTGATCTTGAGTTGGCCTCCGCTGGCCACCTCGACGGTCCCCAGGTTGGTGACCACCGGCTGGATCTGGGTGGTCCCCCCGGAGCCCTTGGTGATGGTGCCGGGAGCGGCGTTGAGGAGCACCCCGGTCGGGTCAGCGCAATTCGAGATGGACCCGCCGGCGGACCCCAGATCGAGGCTGCCCCGGTTCTCGACCGTCGAGCCCGCGCAGATCGACAGCTGGCCGGCGCCGAGCGACCAGCTTCCCTCGTTGACCAGCGTGTGGCCGTCGAGGTAGTAGCCGCCGGTGGCCGTCGCGGACGGGCCGATGGTGGTCGTGCCCGGACCGGAGAACAGGCCGAAACCCCAGGTGAACGAGTCGGTGACGGTCAGGCTGCCCACGATCTCGCCACCGGCGAAGTCGAGCACCGGCAGGGTGTCGATGGGACCCAGCTCGATGTAGCCGCAGGAGACCCGGAGCAACCCTCCGCCGCCGATGGCGGCCCCGGTTCCGAAGGCCCGGTTCCCGCAGAGCTCGAGCGTGGCTCCCGAACTGATCTGGAACGAGCCGGTGTCGGGATCGAGCACCGGTTGGTCGACCAGGAACAACGACCCGCCCTGGACCGCCACGGCGCCGTCGTTGGCGAACGGCACGTACAGCGAGCCCTCGTCCGGCCCCGGCCCCTTGGTGGCCACGCCGGAGCTCTCGTTGACGAAGGCCACGTCACCGTCGCCCTCGTCGCACTCGGAGACGGTGTAGAGGGGGCTGGTGGGCAGCTCGAAGCTCCCCGCGTTGACGATGCTCGAGGCCCGGCAGAGGGTGATGTCACCTGCGGGCCAGCTCGTCGAGCCTTCGTTGCGCAGGGTGTGGCCCGATTCGATGGTCAGGTCAGCGGCGAGGCTGGCGCTGGCACCAGCGGCGACGACGGTCGTGCCGCCGTAACCGGCGGTGGCCGCCTGCGGCGAGCCGAGGATCGCGCCGCCGCCGACGGTGAGCGACCCGGTGACCGTGAGCTGGGCGGCGCCGCCCCGGCGGCCGTTGAGCACCAGGTTCGCCACCGCGGACGCCTCGTTCGCGCTGGTGGTGCCGATCCGCAGCTCCCGGGTGCCGGTGATGGTGAGGCTGCCCTTGAAGTCGATGCCCTTGACCGTGCGGTTCTGGGTGTCGCTGAACACGATCGACGAACCGGGCGGCGCGCACGCGAACTGGCTGGCGGAGGGGACACCGCTCGGGGACCAGTTGGCCCCGGTCTGGTAGAGACCGCCCGGCGGGCCGACCCAGTTCTTGTCGCAGTTCGCGGCGTCGGCCCGCAGCGCGGTGACCACCAGTGCGACGCCGGCCACCGCGACCAGTGCGAGCCCGGTGACGGCCCCGGTCCGGAAAGCTGCGCGGCGGCTCGCGATCCGGTTCGTGCGCTCCACCTGCGTACTGCCTCCCCCAGGAGCCTCTCGGTCCCGCCGCTTCCCATGAGCTCAGCCCCGGCACGGCGGCCAGGCCGGATGCCCCGAGGGTACATGAGCGTGCTCCGGCGCTCACGGCGAGTGGCCGCCGAGCCTCCATAGACCAGGTTCCCCCGGGAATCCCTGCTCGACGCCGCCCGGCCGCCGCTAGCATGGGAAGGCCGCTCGGGCGAGCGGTGTTCTCCCAACGGGGCTGATCGGTTTCGACGCTGAGACCGGAAGTCGATCCGTGCGACCGGAGTTGCTCAGACTCCTAAAACGGGGCAACCAAAGAACCGCCGATGGCGAGTTCGCTCTCGCTGCCTGATCCGTCAGGTCGCAGAGAGTCATCGTGACCAGCAATGGCGCACGGGGCCTGACCACTACAGCCCGGCAACAGAAGTAGTGGTGGACGGCAGGGAGAGACCGCTGACGGCGTGAAAGACCGCTGACCCCGGGGAAAGACCCGGCGGTGGGGTCGCCAACCCGCCCCACCCGACCCGGCGGGTCGGCAGCCGTTGAGCCGAGAACCGGGAATGGTCGTATCGCGGGCGATGACCGCTCGGCGGACGGGGGTTCGATTCCCCCCAGCTCCACCGATCCGGGGTTCCGGGCGCGCCGGGCGGCCTCCGCCGGACCGGCGCCGGCATCCACCGACGGCGCACCGGGCCATCCCCATTCTTGTCAGACCCCCTGCGTACGGTGTCGGCGTGAGGCTCCTGCACACCTCCGACTGGCACCTGGGCCGCTCGCTGCACGGCGAGGCACTCATCGACGCGCAGGCGGCGTTCGCCGATCTCCTCGTCGAGGTCGTGGCCAGCGAGGGCATCGATGCCGTGCTGGTCGCCGGTGACCTCTACGACCGGGCCATCCCCCCGCTGGACGCGGTCGAGCTGTTCGACGACACGCTCCTCCGGTTACGGAGCACGGGCGTACCCGTGGTGTTGATCGCCGGCAACCACGACTCTGCGGGCCGCCTGGCCTTCGGGAGCCGGCTGTTGGAGGCGGCCGGCGTGCACCTGCGCACCCGGGTCGAGACGTGCGGCGAGCCGGTGCTGCTCGCCGACGGCGCCGGTGACGTCGCCATCTACCCCCTCCCCTACCTCGAGCCGGCGCTCTCGTGCTCCCAGCTGGAAGCAGGCGACGTGCGTCACGAGGCGGTACTGCGAGCCGCGATGGGCAGGGTGGCAGCCGATCGTGCCCGGCGCGGCGAGCCTCGCGCGGTCGTGGTGGCCCATGCCTTCGTCACCGGCGGCGAGACCTGTGACAGCGAGCGCGACCTCACCGTGGGGGGCACGGCATCGGTACCCGCCGCGGTGTTCGCCGGTGTCGACTACGTGGCTCTGGGTCACCTCCATCGTCCCCAGCAACTCGCGGAGCGCATCGCCTACAGCGGCTCGCCGATCGCCTACTCGTTCTCCGAGGCCGGGCACCCCAAGTCGTTCACCGTCGTCGACCTGCCGGCCAGCGGGCCACCGCGCCTGGAGCGCATCCCCATCCCCCCGTGGCGACCGATGGCCCGGCTGCGCGGCAGCCTCGACGAGTTGCTCTCCTCGGCCGAGTTCACCGGTCACGAGCATGCCTGGCTCGAGATCACCGTCACCGACGAGCAGCGTCCGGCCAACCCCATGGAGCGGCTCCGCAAGCGGTTCCCGCACGTGCTCCGGCTGGTCTTCGAGGCCAGCACCACCACCGAGGTCGTCTACGGCGAGAAGGTGGAGGGGCGCTCCGACCTCGACGTCTGCCGGGCGTTCGTCGAGCACGTGCGCGGCCGGCCGGTCACCGCCGCCGAGGACGCGCTGCTCGACGCCGCCGTCCAGGCGCAACGCATCGCGGAGGTGGCTTGATGCGCCTGCACCGCATCGAGATCCAGGCGTTCGGGACGTTCACCCACCGCCAGGTCATCGACGTCGACCTGCTCAACGACCGCGGCCTGTTCCTCGTGCACGGCCCGACCGGTGTCGGCAAGACCACGATCCTCGATGCCGTGTCGTTCGCGCTCTTCGGCACCGTTCCCGGGGCGCGCGCCCGGGCTGAGGGCCCGCGCTCGCACCTCGCAGACCCCGCGACCCCCACTGAGGTGGTGCTCGAAGCCAGCTTCGGCGCGCGCCGCCTGCGGTTCACCCGCCGACCGAAGCAGCCGCGCCCGAAGAAGCGGGGCGAGGGCTTCGTCGAGGAGCCCGCGACCGCGCTCGCCGAGGAGCGCCTCGACGGTACATGGAAGCCCGTGACCAGCCGGCCCGCCGAGGTCGGCCTGCTCGTGGCCGACCTGCTCCACATGGGCCCGGACCAGTTCCACCAAGTGGTCCTGCTCCCCCAGGGCCGATTCGCCAAGTTCCTCCAAGCCAGCGCGGAGGAGCGCCGCCCGCTCCTCGAGAAGCTCTTCGCCACCGACCGGTTCGCCCGGATCGAGACCTGGCTCGACGAGCAGCGCAAGGCGGCCGCCAAGGCACTCGATGAGACCTGCGCCGAGGTCGACCGGGGGGCCCGGGCCGTCGAGGCCCTCGCGTCCGCTCTCGCCGGGGAGGTGAGCACGCTTCCTCCGCTACCGGATGACCGGGCCGAGCGCGCCGCATGGGCCCGGCATCTCCTCGACCTGGCTGAGGACGCGGCGACCCGGGCGGCCGACCGCGTCAGCCGCCTGCAGGCACACCGCGACGACCTGGCCGGCCGACACGACGCCGCCCGGCAGCTCCACGAACGCCAGCGCCGGTATGAGGAGGCCCTCCGCCGGCGCACCGAGCTGCACGCCGCGCACGATGAGCACGAACGGCGGGTCGACCGCCTCCGGGCCCACGAGCAGGCCAGCCCCGTGGGGCCGCTGCTGGCCCAGGTCGAGCATGCCCTCGAGCGTGAGCGCGACGCTCGGGAGGCACTTGAGCGGCAGCGCCGATCGGTCGAAGCGCTCGACCCGAGCCTCGCCGCGGCCGACATCGAACACCTCACCCGGCGCCGCGACGCCCTTCTCCAGCGGCGCGGGCAGCTCGAGCAACTCACCACCGTCGAGCGCGACCTGCGCCGGCGAGACCGCGAGATCGCCGCGAGGCGAGACGAGCTGATCCGGTTGCAGGAGCAGCTCGACCAGCTGACCCGCTCGCTCGGCGAGCTCCCCCGCCAGGTCGAGGACCTCGTGCTCGAGAAGGAGCGCGCGGCACGGGCCGCCGGCTCGCTCGAAGGTCTGCGCGCCGCCGCCCAGGACGCGCAGCGACGCTGCACGGCCGGCCGCACCCGCGACCGGCTCCGCGAGCAGCTCCGGGGCACCGACGACGAGCTGCGCGCCGCCATCGACACCCACCAGGAGGCGCGCGACGCGCTGCACCACCTGCAGGAAGCACGCATCGCCAACATGGCCGCCGAGCTGGCCGCCGGCCTCGAGCCGGGTTCGGCCTGCCCGGTGTGCGGAAGCGTCGATCACCCACGCCTGGCGAGCGCCGGCACCGGCGGGCTGGTCACGGCGGAGCAGCTCGACCAAGCCACCGAGGACGTGGCTCGCGCCGAGCGTCGCCGATCTGAGCTCGAACGGCGGCAAGCCGATCTCCGCGCCGAGCTGGCCGCCGAGGAGGCGACCGCGGGTGACGCCGAGGTCTTCGAGCTGGAGCAGCAGGCCCGCTCCGTCGCAGCGCAACTCGCCGAAGCGGAGGAGCACGCCGGCCGACTGGCCGACATCGAAGCAGAGCTGCAGCGCCTCACCGACCAACAGCGTCACCTCCACCACGAGCGGGAACAGCTCAACAAGCGCATCGGCGAGGCCGAGCATGCGATCACGGTGGCGGACCAGGAGCAGATCGGCGACCGCAAGCGACTCGAGGAAGGCCTCGAAGGAGCCCCGACGGTGGCCGAGGCGATGACCCGCCACGACGAGCTGGCACGGGCCTGCGACGCGCTGGCCAACGCCATCGACGCGCACCACGACGCGACGAACCGGCTTCGGGAGGCTGAGCAGGCCGCGCAACGCGAGGCCGCGACCGCCGGCTTCGCCGACGCCGGTGCTGCCCGACGCGCCATCCTCAGCGCCGACGAAGTCCGTTCCCTCCGGGAGGCGATCGACGAGCACCATGCCCTGCTCCGGGCGACTCAGGAGACGCTCGCCGATCCTGAGCTGGCCGAGGCCGTTGCCCGACCACCTGCAGACCTCGACGGACTCGGCGCCGCCCGGGAGCGAGCAGACGCCGAGCTGCACGAGGCGCTGCGCCGGTCCGGGGCGCTCGCCGAGACCGTGCAGCACCTGCGCGTGAACGTGGCCGACCTGCGGGACGCGGTCGATCGACTCGGGCCTGTCAGCGCCCGCCACGACGAGGTCGCGGGCCTCGCCCGCCTGGTCGCTGGCGAGGCGGACAACGCACTGCGGATGCGGCTGTCGGTGTTCGTACTCGCGGCCCGCCTCGAGCAGGTCGCCCACGCGGCGAGCCGGCGCCTCCACCAGATGAGCAGCGGCCGCTACACCCTCCGCCACACCGACGAGGAGGCTGACGGGCGCCGGCGGGGTGGGCTGGGCCTGCTCGTGGTCGATGCCTGGAGCGGCACCGAACGCCAGACCACCACCCTCTCGGGCGGCGAGAGCTTCATGGCCTCCCTGGCACTGGCGCTGGGACTGGCCGACGTGGTCACCGCCGAGGCAGGCGGCACCCGCATCGACACCCTCTTCATCGACGAGGGTTTCGGCAGCCTCGACGACAACACCCTCCACGTGGTGATGGACGTGCTCGATGAGCTTCGCAGCGGTGGCCGCACCATCGGCATCGTCAGCCACGTGGCCGACCTCCGAAACCGCATCTCCACCCAACTCGAGGTCCGCCCGGGAAGTACCGACCGCCGCGGCTCGAGCGTGCACCAGGTGACGGCTCCCTCCTGAGTGGACCCGGCTGAACCCCGGCCGAGTGAGGCCTGGTGCCGTCCGCTGGCGACGGCTCACGGGACGCCACCCGACGCCACCCGAGGTTTCGGACAGATACCCCTGAGGGTATAGTGGTCGGGCATCCGGACGTCGAGGAGGTCCACGGTGAAGTTCACGCAGTACTACCTGGACTGCCTGTCCCACGCGAGCTACCTGATCGCCGACGAGACCACGAGACGCGCCGTGGTGGTCGACCCGAAGCGTGACATCCAGGAGTACCTCGACGACGCCGCCGCCGAGGGGCTCCACATCGACTACGTGATCGAGACCCATTTCCACGCGGATTTCCTCTCCGGTCACCTCGAGCTCGCCCAGGCGACCGGGGCGGAGATCATCTACGGGTCGGCGGCGAGCCCCCAGTACCCGATCCGCAGGGTGACCGACGGGGAGCGGCTGGCGCTCGGGCCCACCGACGGCAGCGGCGTGGTCCTCGAGTTCCGCGAGACCCCAGGGCATACGCCCGAGTCGATCAGCGTGGTGGTGTGGGAGCACGGTGATGACCCCGAGCCCTTCGGCGTGCTCACCGGCGACACCCTCTTCATCGGTGACGTGGGCCGCCCCGACCTGCTGTCGTCCGTGGGCGTGTCGGCCGACGAGCTGGCCCGCAAGCTGTACGTCTCCGTGCACGACAAGCTTCTCAGCCTGCCTGACAGCACCAAGGTCTTCCCTGCCCACGGCGCCGGGTCAGCCTGCGGCAAGAGCCTCTCCACCGAGACCGTCTCCACCATCGGTGAGCAACGCCGCACCAACTACGCCCTGCAACCCATGCCCGTCGAGGAGTTCGTCGCCGCCGTGACCGAAGGGCAGAGCGCGGCGCCCGCCTACTTCGGGTACAACGCCGGCCTCAACAAGCAAGCGCGGGACCTGCTCGACATCGCGCCGCCGGCCCCGCTCGATCTCGACCAGGTGCTCGCGGAGCAGGCCGCCGGCGCCGTCGTCATCGACACCCGCCCAGCCGCCGACTTCGCAGCCGGGCACCTGGCCGGCTCGGTCAACGTCGGCCTCGACGGCCGTTTCGCCGAGTACGTGGGCACCGTGGTCCCACCGCACACGCCCATCGTGCTGGTGAGCGATCCGGGCACCGAGCACGAGGCGAAGCTGCGGTTGGGACGGATCGGCTTCGACACCGTCGTCGGCGTCCTCCGGGAGGGTCCCGCTGCGTTCGTGGCCCGGCCCGATGTCGTCGGCCACGCCCCTCGGTTGCCCGTCGCCCAGCTCGACGAGCGGCGAGCGAGCACGGAGGTCCAGATCGTCGACGTGCGCAACCACGCCGAGGCCGCACTCGGCACCATCCCGGGTGCGCTCCGGATCCCGCTGGCCGAGCTGCGCGACCGCGCGGGCGAGCTCGATCTCGACCGGCCGATCGTCGTCTACTGCGCGGGCGGTTACCGATCCTCCATCGCGGCCAGCCTTCTTCGCTCGCTCGGAGCGGCGGACGTGTCCGATCTGATCGGCGGCTTCGGCGCGTGGCTCACCGCGACCCGGGCTCTCGCCTGAGCGTCACCGGGACGCCCCACCCGGGCTCGTACCCGAACGCCTCCCGGGCAGGGATCCCGGTCGGCCCGTCCTCGATCAGCTCGAAGTGGTCGAGAGTCACCAACGCCGGATGAGCCACACCGCACACGTGGGCGAGGCGCAGCAGCTCGTAGCGCAACGCCATCAGGTAGTTCGCCGCCCGGGTGGATTTCAGCGACGGGTCGAGACCGCTGGCGAGCCAGCGGTTCTGGGTCGCCACCCCCGTCGGGCACCGCCCGGTATGACACCGCTGCGCCTGGATGCACCCTATGGCCAGCATGGCCTCCCGACCGACGTTCACCAGGTCGAGCCCCATTGCCATGCCCAGCAGTGCCGCCTCCGGCAACCCCAGCTTGCCCGCTCCCGCGAACACCACCTCATCTGCCAGGCCGGCTTCAGCGAACGCCCGGTACACGCGAGGAAAGCCCACCCGGAAGGGCAACGCCACGTGGTCGCTGTACACCAGCGGCGCCGCTCCGGTACCCCCCTCTCCACCGTCGATGGTGACGAAGTCGGGACCCTGCCCGGTGGCTGCCATCCTGGTGGCGAGCTTCGCCCAGAACCCGTGCTGACCAACGGCCGACTTCACCCCGACCGGCAGACCGGTGGCCTCGGCGATGCGCTCCACGAACTCGAGTAGCCCGTCGACGTCGTGAAAGGCGGTGTGATACGGGGGGCTGACGCAGTCCACACCCACGGGCACGCCCCGGATCGCCGCGATCTCCGGGGTCACCTTCACCCCCGGCAGGAGCCCTCCCAGACCAGGCTTGGCCCCCTGGCTGAGCTTGATCTCCACTGCCCGCACCGGTGCAGACTCGACCAGGTCGACGAGCCGATCGAGATCGAAGCGGCCCCGCTCGTCCCGGCAGCCGAAGTAGCCCGTGCCGATCTGGAGCACCAGCTCGCCCCCCTGGCGATGATGGGGAGACACCCCGCCTTCGCCGGTGTTGTGCAGGCAACCGGCCAGCGCCGCCCCGCGATTGAGCGCCTCGATCGCGGAGCCGCTGAGCGAGCCGTAGCTCAACGCCGAGATGTTGACCACCGAGGCGGGGCGGAAAGCCCACCGGCGCCGATGGGCAGCGCCCATGACCTTGGCGCAGGGAACAGGGGTCGCCGGATCAGGGTGCCCAGGCCCCACACCGGGGGCCGGGAAGGTGGCCTGTTTGATGATGAGGTAGCTCGGCGACTGGTCCAGATCGTTGTCGGTCCCGAAGCCGAAGTAGCTGTTCTCGCCTTTCGCCACCGCGTAGATCCAATGACGTTGATCGCGTGAGAACGGTCGCTCCGAGTTGTTATCGGTGACGATGTACTGGCGCAGCTCCGGTCCGACCGCCTCAAGGCTGTAGCGCAGGTGCCCGATGACGGGGAAGTTCCGCAGGATCGCGTGCTTCTTCTGCAGCAGGTCGTATGCGGCCAACCCGACCAGCCCCCCGCCCACGGTCCGCGCCACCACCCTCCCCAGGCGGGAGGCGATGAGCGGCGCACGGCGGCGGGAGTGTCGCAGGATCCCCACGATCCGACCCTACCGAGCGTGCGGGCGCGGCCGCGATACGTTCGAGTCATGGCTGACTACGAGATCCCACCGCCCGAACCCAAGGAGATTGACGAGAAGAACTGGCTCGAGCTCCAGCACTTCATCGATCGAGCGGTGCTCCGGGGACACCCCTCCGGCGACGAGCGGTGCCGGAACTGCCTCTACTACCTCGACACCGACGCTGATCTGACCTACTGCTGGCATCCGCAGATCCGGATCCTGGTGGGCGAGAACTGGTGGTGCCAGTGGTGGGAGGCCATCCCCGAGGAGTGAGGGGCAGGTGCGCACGCCCGCCGGGATCACCGCCGGTCACTCGGTCGGCTCACCCGGACCATCGGCGGGGAGCAACGTCGACAGGAACCGAGCCGACAGCGCCGCTCCCTCCCCACGAGGGTCGGCCAGGCGCCGGGCCTCGTCCCAACCCTGGCCTGCCAGCCCGGCTCGGCCCGCCTCGAGGAGCGCCCGGGCGGGGTCACCGACGGGAACCGCCTCGATGAAAGGCACGGCGGAGGCGAGATCGCCCCGTTGCATCCACGCCCAGGCCTCGAGCTCGTTGGCGCGCACGGCCTGCTCGGTGGTGAGGCCGTGCGCCCGCACCCGAGCGATGGCGATGAGCGCCAGCTCGGGCTCGTTCCCCACCACCGCTTTGATCGCGGACGCAACCTCGTCGTCGAGGCTGCGCCGCCCCACCATCGGCTGGCGGGAGATGGGGGCGGCCGAGGGCGGGCTCGTCTCCGCTCCGCTCCCGCGCCCCGCGGGCTCAGCCGGGGGGGCCACGGGCACCGGGGGCGCAACCGGTGCAGGCGAGGCGAGCGGGCGTGGATCAGCGAGATGCCCGCCTGCCGGCGCGCGGTCAGACGGGTCGGCCTGCGCTGGCGCGAGGTCACGCGGGTCGGTCTGTGCCGGTGTCGCCGGGTGGGCTGGTCGCCACGGTTGCCGCTGGCTCAACGCATGCACGTTGATCAGGAGGAAGAGCCCGGCCAGCACCGCGGCGTACAGCAAGCCGGCTTGGACGGCCAGGTACACGGCGATTCCGGCCACCACCACGGACACCGCGTGAACCAAGCGGGTCGCGTCCCGCTTGGTGATCATCGACAACAACGACACCAGGGCCTGACCACCGTCGAGCGGCAGGATCGGCAACAGGTTGATCAGCGCCCACCCGACGTTGACCCAGATGGCCATCATGAGCACGGCCTCGCCGGTCTGCCCGGTGACCGTGCCCGAGGCCGCGAGTCCGAGCAAGGGAACACCCACCAGCAAGCTCGCAGCCGGACCGGCCAGGCTCACCACCAGGTCACGGCCGAGCGACAGTGACCGGCCGAGGGTGAGACCCCCGAAGCTGTGGAGCACGATCGCCGCGTCGCTGCCGAACCACCGGTAGACGGCGGCGTGACCCAGCTCGTGGATGAGGATCGAGGCGAACACCACGGCCACCCACAGCCCGACCAGCAGGGCGTCCCCGTAGCCGAGGCCCAGCAGGATGCTCACCAGGAAGAACGTGGGGAGCACGCGCACCGGGATGCCGGCGACCGCGAAGTCGAGACCGGATTGCACGCCGACGAGCGTACCGGGCCGGCACCCGGGCCTCCTCACCGCTCCCCGGGGCAGATCCGGATGCCCTGAGCTACCGTGCCCGCACGTCCGTGTCGGCCGTGGAGGTCCCGATGCCACTCGACCCTGCCGCGCAGCAGATCCTCGACCTGATCGCCCAGTTCAACGGACCACCGGTCACGGCGCGTACCCCCGAGGAAGCCCGTGCCGACTACGCGGGGCTGTCCTCGCTGGCCGCAGGCCCGGCCCCGGAGGTCACCTCGGTGGAGCGGAGCCAGATCGCAGGGGTGCCGGTCCATCTCATCGAGCCTCACGGCACCGAGCCGTTTCCGGTGCTGGTCTGGTTCCACGGCGGCGGATGGGTGATCGGCAGCTCGGAGTTGAGCGTGCCCGTCTGTGCCGAGCTCGCCTCCCGGGCGGGCTGCCTCGTGGTCTCGGTCGACTACTCCCTCGCGCCCGAGCACCCGTTCCCCCGTGGTCTGGAGGACTGCCTCAGCGTCGGCGAGTGGGTGCTCGAGCACGCCGCCGAGATCGGAGGCGATCCCAGCCGGGTGGCAGTGGGCGGCGACTCTGCCGGGGGCAACCTGGCCACGGTGGTGGCCCAGGAGGTCGACGGGTTCGGGTTCCAGCTTCTCGTCTACCCCGTCACCGATGCGACCACCTCGCTGCCCTCACACGCCGAGAATGGCTCCGGCTACCTGCTCGAGGCGGACACCATGCGCTGGTTCCTCGACCACTACCTCGCCGGCGCCGATCCCACCGATCCCCGCGTGTCGCCGCTGCACGCCGACCTCGAGATGCTCGCCGACCTGCCACCCGCGCTGGTCATCACCGCGGAGTACGACCCTCTGCGCGACGAGGGAAACGCCTATGCCGAGCGGATGCGGCAGGCGGGCGTCGACGTGACCCTCCGCTGCTACGAGGGCCAGATCCACGGCTTCTTCTCCATGGGAGGGCTCATTCCCGCCGGTTCCGAGGCGGTCGCCGAGGCCGCGTCCGCGCTGCGTTCGGCCTTCGGTACCTGAGTGCCCGACCGTCCCAGCCCGGTTGCCGTGAGGACACTGCGCCTGCTCCGCCACGCCAAGTCGGACTGGTCGCAGGCCGTGGAGGACCATGACCGGCCCCTGAACCGGCGCGGGGCGAGAGCTCGGCAGGTCATCGCGGAGCACGTCCGGGGCTGGCCGGTCGACCTGGTCATCTCCTCGGATGCCAAGCGGGCACTGGATACCGCCGAGCCGGTCGTCGAGACCCTCGGGTGCCCCCTGCGGGTCGAGCCGCGGGTCTACGGTGTCGACGCAGCCGGTCTCCTCGAGCTGGTCCGGGAACTTCCCACCGACCTGAGGGACGTGATGGTGGTCGGGCACAACCCGACCCTGGAGCAGCTCATCGAACTGCTCTGCCGCACGACCGCTCGGCTACGCACCGCGGCACTGGCCACCCTCAGGTTGGACATCGACACCTGGATCGAGGCCACACCCGGTTGCGGCACGCTGGTGGACCTCGTCACCGCGGCGGACCTCCGCTGAAGGTCCCCACCGGGGTGGTCAACGACCACCGCACCGACACCTCCCGCGGCTGGACGACCATGCCCTGCTCGGTCGCCTCGAGCCCCAGAACCCTCATCAGCGCGAGCAGTGGCCCCGCGTGCGCGTTGGCGTTCATCACCGGGTACTCCTGCATGGGGGTCGCCGGCTGCACGAACGTCTCCCCCGGCCTCGAACCGAACCAGGCGTTGTAGGCGTCCGGCCCGCTCCAGATCCCGAACCACACGTTCGGGTACGCCCGGGCGTGGCCGGCGAGCGACTGCTTCTCGAGGAGACGCCAGGCCCGAGCCGGGTCGTGCAGCGCGTACCCCCAGGCCAGCAGGGCGTTGATGGCGGCCCAGACCCCGCCGTTGCAGTCCCAACCCGGCGCCAGCATCCCGAAGCGCACCGGGTGGGGTCGGTCGAGGATCGTGGCGCCGATCGGGGAGGGATCGTCGTTGCGATCACCGATGGTCGAGACCAGGCGGGCCCGCTGCGCGTCGTCGCCGATGCCCGCGATGAGGGGCCACACCTGGCCGTCGAGGAACAGGTGCCGCTCACCGAGCGGCCCACCCCGGCCGTCGTAGCCACGCAGGAACCACTCCCCCTGCCAGGTGTGCTCCATGGCTCGCCGCAGCTCGCCGGCCAGGGCCACCATCTCCGCGGCATCGATGGGGTGACTCTCGGCGATGAGGCTCGCCGCCCGCGGCAGCACGTAGACCGCGAAGGCGGTGTTGAAGCCGGACTCGCCGTGCTCGTGGAACGCTCGACGGTCAGCCACCATGGCGGCGATCGGATCGGCCCAGTCACCGCTGCCGACCCGCAGCAGGCCGTGCGGCCCGCGACCCACCCGGTCCCGCAGGTAGTGGAAGGCCTGGGCCACCCGGTCACGCGGCGTGGCCGTTGCTCGGTCCTCGGCCGGGTAGAACGGCACCGGCTGGTCGAGCAGCGCCCGGTCGCCGGTGGCCCACACGTACTCGGTCAGCGCCCACAGGAAGAAGATCGGCAGGTCCGTCGGTGCGGCGTGGACCCCACCGGAGGTGCACTGCCCCCTGCCGGTGTGGGCATAGAGCACCGAGCCACTCGGCCTGGTCATCCGCATCATGACCTGCAGCAGGTGGCGGGCCCCGGCCGGATCGATCAGCGTGAGCGGCACCGAGAAGATCGCGTAGTCGCGGGGTGCCCCCTGAAGGCCGTGCACGAAGCCGTAGGCGGAGCCCTGGCTCACGTACCGATGGCCGAAGTAGGCGTCGGGTTGCTGGGCGCCGACGAGGTACGCGGCGTGCCAGGGCGTCTCCCGTTCGAGCGCCGGCGCCCGCCCGTCGGTGTCGAGCACCGCCAGCGACCCCCAGGATCGGGCGTTCGCGGCGGGGTCCGCCTGCCGGGCCCGATCGATGAGCGCATCGACGTCCCCGGGATCGTCCGCGAGCACCACGGCGAAGGCCAGCCGCTCGGTCCGGCCGCGACCGACCTCGCCCACCCGCAGGCGCAGCGCCGACCCCCAGCCCTCGCAGGGCACGTCCTCGTCGAGCGATGCCACCACCAACGTGGGCAACGATCGGTCGACCCACGCAGGCCCGTGAGCGGGCCGCGGGGGATGCCGTGGCGCGCTCCACACGGCCCGCCGGTCGGCGTCGAATCGCGGTGGGCTGACCAGCCGGGCGGAGGCCACGGCGCGCGCCGCGGTCGTCAGGGCGCGGGCCACCGCCGACAGCCCGTAGGTGGCGTGCCAGGC
>NZ_DAIUCK010000051.1:0-22340 GCF_036846205.1 Rhabdothermincola sp.
CCACCGCCCCCCGGAGGTGCACACCCTCACCCAGGTAGGCGTTGTCATGTACCACTGACCGCTCCAGGACGGCGTCATTGCGAACCCGCACGTTCGCTCCCAGCACGCTGTACTCACCGAGGCGGGCCCCGGCTTCGAGGCGACAGTTGTCACCGATCACCCCAGGTCCCACGATGACGGCCTGCGGGTGGACCTCGGCACCCTCCCCGATCCACACCCCCGGCCGCATCTCGAAGCCTGGGATATTGACCCGGACCTTGCCGTCCAGGATGTCCTTGTGGGCCCTGACGTAAGCCTCGAGCGTGCCCACATCCTCCCAGTAGCCGTTGGCCACCGCGCCGTACAGGGGACGACCCTTGTCCAGCAAGGCCGGGAAGACCTCGCCCGAGAAGTCGACCGGGCGGTCGGGCGGGATGTAGTCGAAGATCTCCGGCTCGAGCACGAAGATCCCGGTGTTGATCGTGTCGCTGAACACCTGCCCCCACGTGGGCTTCTCGAGGAAGCGCTCGATCGCCCCGTCCTCCTCGGTGATCACGATGCCGAACTCGAGCGGGTTGTCGACGTGCGCGAGGCCGATCGTCGCGACGGCTCCGCGCTCCTCGTGGAACCGCACGATGGCACTGAGGTCGATGTCCGTGAGCACGTCACCGGAGATCACGAGAAACCGCTCGGTGAGCTGGTCCATGGCGTTGCGGACCGATCCGGCGGTGCCGAGCGGCGTCTCCTCGGTGGTGTAGGCGATCCGGACGCCGAACTCGGACCCGTCGCCGAAGTAGTTGCGGATGGCGTTGGCGAGGAAGGCGACGGTGACCACGATGTCGTCGAAGCCATGCTCCTTGAGCAGCTCGATGACGTGTTCCATCATCGGCCGGTTCACGAGCGGGAGCATCGGCTTGGGGGCATTGGAGGTCAGCGGTCGCAGCCGGGTGCCCTCCCCGCCGGCCATGATCACGGCCTTCATCCCCCCGAAACCTATCCGGTCGCTTGCCCGGCACGGGCCTCGGGGGCTCGGCTGGCACGCCCGGCGCGCAGCGCCCGCCACCCGATGGGCACGTAGCCGACTGCGGCATAGATCGACAGGGCCAGACCGGGGATGGCAGCCAACCACGCCAGGTTCTCGAAGGCCGGCGCCCACGTGCTCGAGCTCGAGCCTGCCAGGAACAGCGGGAAGGCGAACATCAGGCAGAACGTGCCCGCCTTGCCGAACCACGTCACGTCGATCCGCTCCGCTCCCAGCGCGGCCAGCAGCACCGCCGCACCGCCGACGAGGGACTCCCTCACCAGCACGACGATGCTGAACCATCGGGGCGCACCATCCACCGCGAGGATGCCACCGACCCCGACGAAGAACAGCATCCGGTCCGCCACCGGGTCCAGGGTCCGGCCGAGGTTCGAGGTCTGGTTGAAGTGGCGGGCGATGTAGCCGTCCGCCCAGTCGGTGGCCCCGAGCCCGGCAAGCAGGCCCGCGGCCGCCATTCGGTTCTCCGTGCGCAGGAGCAGCCACAGGTACACCGGGAGGCACAGCAGGCGTACCAGGGTGATGGCGTTCGGGACGGTCGCGATCCGGTCGTCCCCCGGGAGCGCTCCGGACGCCGCGCCGACCTCCGAGAGCGGCGGGCGGGGCGCGTCGGGCGAGGCACCCAGCGGCGCACCGTCTCCTCCCGATCGGTGGGGCATCGTCACGGCAACCAGCCTACGATCCGGACCGGTCGGCGGACCGGCCCCGACCCGGCCCGAGAGGGCCCTCCCACCTACGAGGCAGTCGAGCCATGGCGACGATCTTCACCCGCATCATCGACGGTGAGCTCCCGGGACGGTTCGTGTGGCGCGACGAGCGCTGTGTCGCGTTCCTCTCCATCAATCCCCTCCGCGAAGGGCACACCCTGGTCGTGCCCATCGAGGAGGTCGACCATTGGATCGATCTCGACGACGACCTGGCTACCCACCTGCTGCTCGTCGCCAAGCAGATCGCGGCGGTGCAGCAACGGGTCTTCCAGCCGGTGAAGGTGGGCCTCATGATCGCGGGGCTCGAGGTGCCACACGTCCACCTCCACGTCGTGCCCATCGACGGCGTCCACGACCTCGACTTCTCGAACGCGGATCCCTCACCCGATCCGGCAGCGTTGGACGCGGCGGCGGCACGGCTGCGCGAAGGCCTGGGGACAACGCATCTCAGCTGAGCTCGCTCAGCGGGATGGCCCACGCCGCTCGAACACCACGATGTCGTGATCGTCGAGCACCACCGCGAACCCGCCGGTCTGCATCCCCAGCCGAAACACCCGCCGGTCGACCGCATCCCAGACCGGAACTTCCCGCTCGTCGAGGACGACGACGTCGACATCCTGAGCGGCGCGCACCGGGTCGGGCCGGTCTCCCTGCTCGAGCTGGTACAGCACCGGCCGCTCGGCCAGGACCTGCAGCATCGATCGGGACGCTCGCACGGAGGCCTCCGGCGGGATGAGCTCGCGAGCACGGAGCCGCACGGCGTCCACCTCGTCCTGGCCGCCCCAGTCCCACGGCTCCCGATACGGCGAGCTGGCCGCGTCGCGGACGAAGAACACCGTGCCCGCGAGCAGCAGCGCCCCGAGCAACCGGGGATCGACGGTGATCTTCTCCACCCCCATGCGGCCGAGGCGGTGGAGCGCCATCGCGGTGGCGAGGAAGATGAAGGCGGTGATGGCGATGGTCTGCTTCCCGAACACGGCCTCGGTCGGGACGTCCGCCACGAGGTAGAGGGTCTGCAGCGGGATCACCGGCAGCAGGTACCGGGGCGCCAGGACCGGCAGGAACACGACCGGCGCGAACAACGTGACCGCGAGGTTGAAGTTCTGCTCGCTGACCAGCCGGCTCAACACCTCGACGGGATGGGTCACCATCCCCCACAGGGCGCTGGCCGGGGTGTCGCCGA
Organism: Rhabdothermincola sp.; assembly: GCF_036846205.1. NCBI lineage: Bacteria > Bacillati > Actinomycetota > Acidimicrobiia > Acidimicrobiales > Iamiaceae > Rhabdothermincola > Rhabdothermincola sp. The sequence goes on from NZ_DAIUCK010000051.1 coordinate 2,909, forward strand.
ACGCCGCGAACGCGTCCAGGTGCGGGAAGCCGCCGTGTCCGAACGCAGGCTGGACGACCAGCGCGGCCACCACCGTCCAGGCGAGCGCGACCACGACGGTGACCAGACCCTGGCGGCGGTGACCCTCGACCGCCAGCAGCGCGCCGAGACCGGCGACGGCGAGGGCCAGATCGGCGCGTGCGCCGACTACCACCACGCAGCAGGCGGCGAACCAGCGCCAGCGGCCGGTGAGCCCGAAGTAGCAGGCCGCGAGCAGAGCCGGGAGGGCGACGACCGCAGGGTCGAATCCGGCCAGGTTGAGGTTGTGCAGCGTGGGGTACACCGCGTAGACGAACGCCAAGGTCGCCACCGCGCCCACCCGCAGGTTGGCCAGCCTCCTCCCGATGCGCCACAGCGGAACGATCCCGAGTGCGAGCGCCGCGGCCTGGATCAACAGCAGACCGGGGATGATGGTCGTCAGGTAGGTGACACCGACCATCGGGTAGAAGAGGAACGCCGCTTGCTGGGCCAGGACGTGTGACCCGTTGGTCACCGTCATGATCGGCTCGTGCCCCTCACGGATGTCCCAGGCGGCCTGGGTGTAGGCGGCCAGGTCCACGGTCCCGTCGAGCGAACGAGCCTTCGCCAACGCGAGAGCCGCCAGCCAGAGGAACAATCCGGCGGACACCAGCCACGGGAGCACTCGGTCGACCCACTCGCTGTCGAGACGGGCCTGCCACCTGAGCACGACGTTGTCGACCCGTCGCCGGAGAGTCACCGTCAAAGCACCGTGCCTCGGGTCTCGACGGGATCGATGAGGTGGCGGCCCTTGTTGCGCACGTTGTTGACCTCGAGACTCACCGGGTACAGCTCGATCAGCGAGGCCGGGGCCGGCACCAGGAGCCTGCCCAGAGTGTCGAGGTCATGCTCGGTGGGGTCGAGCCAGATGTCCCAGGCGCGTTCCGGGAGGATCACGGGCATCCGGTCGTGGATGGGGCGGACCTTCTCGTTCGGTTCACCGGTGATGATGCAGCATGAGCGGAGCTGTTCGTCCGGGGTCGTTGGGTTGCGCCAGAGCTCCCACAGGCCGGCGAACGCCAGCGGTTCGCCGTCGGCGCGGCGCACGTAGTAGGGCTGCCTGCTCTTCTTGCCCGGCTCCGGGCGCCACTCGTAGAACCCATCCGCAGGGATGATGCACCGGCGCATGCGGTAGGCGTGCTTGAAGGCGTTCTTCTCCGCCAGGGTCTCGGCCCGAGCGTTGATCAGCCGGTTCCCGATCGACGGGTCCTTCGCCCAGCGCGGCACCAACCCCCAGTGGAGGGTCTCCACCCGGCGAGTCGTCCCGTCCTCGAGCACCGCGTACACGTCGTTGGTCGGAGCCACGTTGTAGCTGGGCTCGAGCAGCGCCTCGGGGGCCTCGGCGCCGAAGTAGCGGGCGATCTCATCCGGCGGTGACGCCGCCACGAACCGGCCACACATGGCGTGGAACGCTAGTTTCCCCACCCCAACCGATCGTCCCCGTCGGGGATCGGGCCCGTACCCCCTGCGCCGTGCCTTCCCGCGCCGGCCACGAACCGGCTCGCGCCCTCACGGGTCTCACCGGACGCGATCACCCCGCGCCCGATCTCGGTCTCGTTGCGCAGCGCCTCCGCGAGGCTCAGGTCCCACTGCTCGTAGGACGACCGGCGGTCGCCGCGCAGGCATCGCTGCGGGAACCGGGCCATCTCGCCAGCCAGCGCGACGGCCTGCGCCAGCGCTTCCCCATGCGGGGTGAGCCGGTTCACCAATCCCATCACCCGGGCCTCCTCACCGCTCACGCCCCGACCGGTGAGGATCAGGTCGAGCGCATGGCTGTGACCGATCAAGCGTGGCAGGCGAACGGTGCCGCCGTCGACGAGGGGCACACCCCACCGCCGGCAGTACACGCCGAACACCGCGTCACGCGCCGCGACCCGCAGGTCGCACCAGATCGCGAGCTCCAGGCCGCCCGCCACCGCATACCCCTCCACCGCGGCGATCACCGGCTTGGACAGCAGCATCCGGGTCGGGCCCATCGGGCCGTCGCCGTCGAGCCCCACGCGATTGCCGCGCCCCTCCGAGATGCCGTTGAGATCCGCACCGGAGCAGAAGCTGCCCCCGGCGCCGGTGAGCACGGCCACAGCCAGCTCCGGGTCGTCATCGAAGCGGCGGAAGGCACTGGCCAGCGCTTCCGCCGTGGGGCGATCGACGGCATTGCGCACCTCCGGGCGGTCAATCGTGATCACCACGATCGGCGGCTCCGGCTCGTAGCGGACGCTGCCCGACGTCCCGGCTGTCTGCTCGGTGCCCATCGCGCCACGCTACCGAAGGAGCTGCGACGCCTCCGCGCGCCCGGCGCAGGCCGAGGGCGCCCGTGGGCCCGTCAGGGGTGACGGAACTCCTCCGCGGTGAGCCCCACCTCCGGGCGCAGGGTCGGGAAGAGGATCACCTCCCGGATGCTCTCCACGCCGGCCAGGAGCATGACCAGCCGATCGATGCCGATACCGAGGCCCCCACAGGGTGGCAGGCCGTACTCGAGGGCCCGGATGTAGTCCAGGTCGACGTCCCCTGCCTCCAGGTCGCCGGCCGCCTTGGCCAGGGCCTCGGCCTCGAAGCGAGCCAACTGCTCGACGGGATCGTTGAGCTCGCTGTAGGCGTTCGCCAGCTCCCGCCCGTCGACGATGACCTCGAAGCGCTCGACCAGGCTGGGGTCGGACCGGTGGGGCTTGGCCAGCGGCGAGGTCTCCCGCGGATGGTCGATCACGATGGTGGGCTCGAAGACCTTCGTCTCGGCCAACTCGTCGTAAACCTCGAAGACCATGCGGCCCGCGCCCCAGTGGTCCTGGTAGGCGACACCCAGGTCGTCGAGCACGGCGCGGACCTGCTCGACCGGCATCGACGGGTGCACCTCCACGCCCACGGTGCGGTGAATCAACTCGTTCATGGTGACCCGCGGCCACGGGGGCGCGAGATCGATCTCCCGTCCTCGCAGCGTGACCTTCGTCGTACCGTTCGCGGCGATCGCAGCTGATGCGACCAGATCCTCGGTGAGGGTCATCATGTCCGTGTAGTCAGCGAACGCCTCGTAGGCCTCGAGCATCGTGAACTCGGGGTTGTGGCGAGTGTCGATGCCCTCGTTGCGGAACACCCGTCCGATCTCGAAGACCTTCTCCATGCCCCCGACGACCAGCCGCTTGAGCGGCAGCTCCAGCGCGATGCGCAGGTACGTGTCGAGATCGAGCGCGTTGTAATGCGTGATGAAGGGCCGGGCGGTGGCGCCGCCCTGCTGCAGATTGAGCATCGGCGTCTCGACCTCGTAGTACCCGCGCTCGCGCAGCGTGGTGCGGATGGCGTCGATCGCGGACCGCCGCACCTCGAACACTCGCCGCGCCTCGTCGTTCACGATCAGGTCGACGTAGCGCTGCCGGTACCGGGTGTCGATGTCTGAGAGGCCCTTCCACTTGTCAGGGAGCGGGCGCAGCGCCTTGGCGAGCAACTCGAAGCGCTCGACCTTGACGGACAGCTCGCCCTTCCTGGTCACCATCACGAGGCCTTCGACCCCGAGCCAGTCCCCCCGGTCGAGATCGTTGAAGGCCGCGAGGGCCCCCGCGCCGAGCACTGCCTGCGAGGCGAAGAGCTGGATCTCGCCCGATCGGTCCCTCAGGTTGGCGAAGGTGAGTCGGCCCTGCTCTCGCTTGAGCATCAGCCGGCCGGCGACCCGAACCCGCTGGTCGGTCTCAACTCCCGGTCCGAGGTCGCCGAAGCGCTCTCGGATCTGGCCGATGGTGTGATCTCGATCGAAGCGGTAGGGGTAGGGATCGACGCCCCGGGCCCGGAGCGCAGCCAGCTTCTGCAGCCGCACCGCCCGGATCCCGGCCGAGGTCTCTACCTCGGTCTCGACGGGCGCGCCGTCGTTGGCCTGCGTCTCGCCCATCAGCTCCCCTGCTCCGAACGGCTCACCGAACCGCGCCCGCTGTCCGCGGTCGCCTGACCCGTGCGACGCAGGGGCGGTCCTTCTGGTCGGGCTGGCGGGATTTGAACCCACGACCTTCGGTCCCCCAGACCGACGCGCTAACCAAGCTGCGCCACAGCCCGTCGAGCAGCCACTCTACTGTGCCGCCGGGAGGGGTCGAACCGCCCACACGCTGGAGATGACCCGGCTCCGCCGAGGGCTACGACAGCAACCACTCAATGCCCTGGACCACCCGCCAGCCGAGGTAGACCACCGCGGCCGCGACCAGGATCCAGAAGTGCCAGGGCACGTGGGTGTCGGGTGGTTCCCCGATCACCCGACCGCAGGTGGGGCAGGTGCCGTCGGGAGGGAGGCTGTTCGGGTTCCAGAACTTCGAGCAGTCGTCGCACCACGGCATGCTGCCGACCTCACACCGGCGGCACGCCGTGGCGGCGCTCACTGAAGGCCCGACTCTTGCCGGCCGCCCGAGCCAGGCGGCGGGCGATCTCGTCGCGCAGCGCCGGGAAATCGACCACCGCGTCGACGACCAGCTCGGACGCGAGCCGCACCAGATCGACGTCCGCCTCGTACACCTGCCGCTGGCGCCGCACGAACTCCTCGCGCTCGACCGGGTCGTCGATGGCGGCGATCTTGTTGGCGAAGACCGCGTTGACCGCCGCTTCCGGGCCCATCACCGCGATCTTGGCGGTGGGCAGTGCGAGCGTCGCCACGGGATCGAACGCCGGTCCCGCCATGGCATAGAGGCCCGCGCCGTACGCCTTGCGTACGATCACCGACACCTTCGGCACAGTCGCTTCGGACACCGCGGTGATCATCTTCGCCCCGTGACGGATGATGCCCTGGCGCTCGACCTCGGTGCCGACCATGAAACCGGGCACGTCGGCGAGGAAGACGAGCGGGATGTTGAAGGCGTCGCAGCACCACACGAACCGGGCCGCCTTGTCCGCGGAGTCGACGAACAGCACGCCTCCCTTGTGCATGGGATTGTTCGCCACGATCCCCACCGGCGAGCCTTCGAGGAGCCCGAAGCCCACGATGATCTCGGGGGCGAAAAGGGGCTTGACCTCGAAGAAGCTCTCGTGGTCGACCACCCGGTCGATGACCTCGTGCATGTCGTAGCCGCGGGCATCCTGGTCCGGCACGATGTTGCCGTCCAGGACGTCGAGCGGGGGCCGGACCTCGTAGCGCGGGGGTGCCTCCCGCCAGTTCTGCGGCAGGTATGAGAAGTAGGCCTTGGCCTGGTTGATGGCATCCACGTCATCAACCGCAAGGTTGTCGCCACAACCCGAGACCGTGGCATGCAGGCGCGCACCGCCCATTTCCTCCAAGGTGGTGATCTCCCCCACCACCATCTCCGCCATCCGAGGAGAGCCGAGGTACATCGAGGCGTTCCCCTCGACCATGATCACGATGTCGCAGAAGGCGGGGATGTACGCCCCTCCCGCCGCGGACGGTCCGAACAGGCAGCAGATCTGCGGCACCCGACCCGAGAGCTTCACTTGGTTGTGGAAGATCCGCCCCGCTCCGCGGCGGCCGGGGAACAGCTCGACCTGATCGGTGATACGGGCGCCTGCCGAGTCGACCAACCAGAACACCGGCAGCTCGTCGCGCAACGCCGCCTCGGTCAGCCGCACGATCTTCTCGACCGTCCGGGCCCCCCACGACCCCGCCTTGACCGTGGGGTCGTTGGCCATCACGTACACCGGCCGGCCGTCGATCGTCCCGCTGCCGGTCACCACCCCGTCCGCGGGCAGCCCGTCCACGACCGCGTTCGCGAGCAGACCGTCCTCCACGAAGGAGCCCGGATCGAGCAGCAGGTCGAGCCGGTCGCGCACGAACAGCTTGCCCTGCTCGGCCAGCTTGGCGGCTCCGGTGGCCAGGTTGCCCCGCCGCGCCCGTGCGGCCAGGGCCGCGAGGTGCTCCGGATGGCTACCCGGCGTCCCGCTCGGGACAGGCGGTTCAGGCTCGGCGGATCGCGAGGATGGCGACGTCATCGTTGATGGGGCCGCTCGAGAAGTCGCGGGCGGCCTCGAGCAACGACTTGCACAGTACGTCCGGCGACACGCCGGGATCACGTCTGAGCGCGTTGGCGATGCGCTCCTCGCCGAAGAGCTGGCTGCCCGAGCGCACCTCGGAGAGGCCGTCGGTGTAGAGCAGGCACAGATCGTTCGGTTCGAGGGGAATCTCACGGCTGACGAAGGTGGCGGCCGGATCGAGCATGAGCAGCGGACCGGTGGCTCGCAGCGGGCGGACCTCGCGCTCGTGCCACAACCACGCGGCGGGGTGCCCGGCCGAGGCGTAGCGCAGCGTCCCCGCCTGCGTGTCGAACAGCACGACACACAGCGAGATGAACTCCTCACTGCGTCCCATGGCGGACATCTGCCGGTTCAGCTCCTCCAGCGCCTGGGCGGGGTCGCGGTACTGCCGGAGGAACACCCGTAGCAGGTACTTGGCCTGGAACGCAGTGATGGCCGGCTCGATGCCCTGGCCGGCCACATCCCCGATGACCGCCGCCAAGCGGGTGTCCGCCGGGCGGAACACGTCGTAGAAGTCCCCGGCCATCAGCCCTGCGCCCGCCTGGTAGACCCTGCCCACCTCGAAGCCGGGGAAATCGGGCAGCTCCTCGGGTGCCAGGCGAGCCGCCCAGCGGCGGGGGGCGAGATCCTCCTGCACGAGGACCTCCTGGGCTCGCCGCTCGAGCTCCGAGCGGCTGTGCTCCAGCCGCGCCTCGTTCACGAAGTTGCGACCGAACACCAGCGAGATGGCGATGGGCACGAGCATCACCGCGAGCAGGATCGCGCCGGCGCTGCGCCCCGCCACCGCTCCTGCCCCGGCCGCGAGGGCGAGCACGGCGTAGAGGATGGTGGTGTGCAGGTCCTTGCGGAAGTCCGAGAGCGCGAGTGCCTTGAGATCAGCGTCGCCCGACTCGCGCTGGAGCCGCTGGTAGAGCTTCTCGCGGTACCGCGCGGACCGGCCCCACACCGCCGCCGCCACGATGCTCCCGAGGGACACGAGACCCAAGAGCAACTGGTCCATGGTGCGCAACATCGTACTGAGGGCCCGGTAGCGACCGGTTGAGAACCGGTGACAGAACGCTGTGTACCTGCATCATCCTCGGTGCCTCTCGGTGTATGCCAAGCGGAGCGGCGACCCAGGTGGATCAGGAGGTGCGGCGACGCACTCGCAGCTTCAGCGGTGTGCTCCCGAGGTCGCAGCCCTCCCGGAGCTTGCGTTCCAGGTACCGCAGGTACGACGCCGGCAGCCCACGGTTGGCGAACAGGGTGAACGTCGGAGGGTCGACAGCGCCCTGCGTTGCGTACAAGACCCGGGCACCGTGGGGTGCCGGCTGGGCCGCCTGCGCGGCTCGGATCACCTCGTTCACCTTCCTGGTCGGGATGCGCCGGTGGTAATCCTCGATCGCCCCCGCCAGCGCCGGGAGCAGGCGATGCACCCCTTTGCCGGTCTTCGCGCTGATCTTCAACACCGGCGCCTCACCGAGGAAGCGCAGCTTGTGGCCGACCTCGGCCAGCACCTCCTCGCGGCGTTCAGCATCAAGGGTCTCCCACTTGTTGAGCAGCACGACGATCGGGCAGCCCGCCGCGTCGATCCGCTCGGCCAGCCGTTGATCCTGGTGGGTGACCCCTTCGGTAGCATCGATCACCAGCAGCGCCACGTCCGAGCGATCGATGGCCTGCAAAGCACGCACCAGTGAGTAGTACTCGGTGCCCTCCTCGATGCGTGCCCGGCGGCGCATGCCCGCGGTGTCGACGAAGCGCACCGGCCCGTCGGGGGTCTCGACCACGGTGTCGATCGTGTCCCGGGTGGTGCCGGGCAGGTCGTGCACCACCGCCCGCTCGTCACCGATCAGCCGGTTGAACAGGGTCGACTTGCCCACGTTGGGCCGGCCGACGATGGCCACGGAGAACACCCTTGCTGCCTCGTCTCCACGGGCACTGGTCCCTGACGGCTCCTCGGGTGCTCCGCCGCCAGCCGGCTCGGGCGCTGGCAGGCGGCGCACCACCTCGTCGAGCAGGTCCCCCGTGCCCCGGCCGTGGAGCGCGCTGACCGGCCAGGGATCCCCGAGCCCGAGCGACACGAACTCCCAGATAGCCGGCTCCCGCTTCGCGTCGTCGACCTTGTTGGCCACCACCAGGACCGTGACACCGCTCCGGCGGAGCAGCTCGGCCACTCGGGCGTCCTCCTCGACGACGCCCACCGTCGCGTCCACCACCAGCAGCACCACCGCCGCTTCGCGCACCGCTCGCTCGCTCTGGCGGCTCACCTTCTCGTCGAGGGCGCTGCCACCCGGAAGCCAACCGCCGGTGTCGACGAGCAGGAAGGGCCTGCCCCGCCATTCCGCCTCGAGCGCCTTGCGGTCGCGGGTGACACCGGGCTCCTCTTCCACGATGGCCTCTCGGCGCCCGATGATGCGGTTGAACAACGTGGACTTGCCCACGTTCGGGCGGCCGACCACGGCGACGATCGGCAGGGCCACGTCAGCCTTCCAGCGCGGCACGCAGCGCCGCTCCGTTCGTGGCCACCACCTCGACCGGCCGGGGCAGCTCGTCGGGGGTGCTGCCGTCGAGGAACCGTCCCCGTGACAGGCACACGTCCGGCAGGAGGTACCGGTGACCGGCCGGCTGCCGCCGGAGCGCCCGGTGGATATCCGCGCCGACGAGCAGACCGGCTACGCCCGTGTTGCCGCCGAAGAACTCGTTGCGGACCTCGATGATCCGCACGTCTCCCCGCCCCAGGCGGGCGATGATCGGCTCGAGCACCCGGGCGCCGTAGGTGCCGGTGATCACCCCGACGGGCGCGCCGGGCCGCACGGGCAGCTCCTCCCCCGCCGGCTCCCCGCGGCGGGAAGCCCGGTACCCCTCGGCGGGTGCGCCCTCGAGCCAGGCGAAGAACCCACTACGGGGGGCCATCGGTCGGGTACCCGCGCCGTCGAACTCCAACTCGAACGCCCGAGCCATGCCCACGCCGTCCTCGTGCATCGGGAAGCCCTCGTAGGCCTCGGCGGGTGGGAACGGCTCACCGGCGAGCAGGTAGTACTCGTCGGCTGCGAACACCAGCCGCCGGCCGAGCACCGCTCGGTAGACCTCCTGCCAGTCGTGCACCGCGGCCAGCACCGCGCCGGCCTCGGCGGGGGTGTGGGCCCGCATCCGGGTCTCGGTGTTGTATCTCGACACCCCGAGCGGCACGACGCACACCGTCGCCAACTCCGGGTACTGATCGAGCACTCCCGCGAGCGTGTCGTCGAGTACGTCACCGTCGTTCACACCCGGGCACACGACGATCTGGCCGTGGACCTCGATCCCGTGATCGAGCAGTGCCCGTAGCCACCGCAGGCTGGTGGCGCCGCGACGGTTGCGGAGGATCTCCGCCCGCCGCTGCGGGTCGGTGGTGTGGATGCTCACGTGCAGGGGGGAGAGCCGCTCGGTCACCACTCGCTCGAGGTCGGCCTCGGTGAAGCGGGTCAGGGTGGTGAAGTTGCCGTACAGGAACGAGAGCCGGTAGTCGTCGTCCTTGACGTAAAGGCTCTCACGCAGCCCCCGGGGCAGCTGGTAGATGAAGCAGAACTCGCAGTGGTTGTCACAGGTGCGCACCTGGTCGAACAGGGCAGTGTGCACCTCGACCCCGAGGGGCTCCCCGGCACGCTTGTGGACCTCGAGGGTGAGCTCGAGTCCGCCACGATTCACGTCGAGGAGGATCTCCGGCTCGTCGGCGAGCAGCTGGTAGGAGATGACGTCCCGCGGGCGCTCGCCGTTCAGCGCCAGGATCTCGTCACCGGGCAGCACACCGGCGACCGCCGCCGGCGAGGCGGGTGCTACCGCGACGACACGAGGGGCGGACACAGGCCCGTCAGGGTACTGGCGCCGAGCGCGCTCCCGGTAGCCTGGGCTGACCATGAGCACCCTGCGAGCCGACCCCCCTGACTCGACGGTGGAGCGGGTGCTGTTGGCCGCGCCCCGTGGGTTCTGTGCGGGGGTGGAGATGGCCATCAAGGCCCTGGCGTGGATGGTGCGAGCCTTCGAGCCGCCCGTGTACTGCTACCACGAGATCGTCCACAACCAGCGGGTGGTGCAGCGCTTCGAGGACCTCGGGGTGATCTTCGTCGACGACATCACCGACGTGCCTGCCGGTCGGCCGGTCATGCTGTCGGCTCACGGCTCCGCACCGGAGGTCGTGGAGGCGGCGCGAGCCAGCGGAGGCTACGTCGTCGACGCGGTCTGCCCGCTGGTCACCAAGGTGCATCACGAGGTGAAGGTGCGAGCCGGAAAGGGCTACCGGATCGTCTACGTCGGACACGAGGGGCATGAGGAGGCGGTGGGCACCATGGCCGTGGCCCCGGAAGCCATCCACCGGGTCGAGACGGTGGAGGAGGTCGATGCCCTCCCCGAGTTCGAGCAACCGGTCGCGCTGCTGGCCCAGACCACCCTTAGCCACCGTGACTGGGCCGAGGTGGCCGAGGCCACCCGCCGCCGCTTCCCCGACCTGTGGATGCCCGGTCGTTCCGACCTGTGCTTCGCCACCACCAACCGCCAATCGGCGCTGATGCAGATCGCTCCTCGGTGCGATGCGGTGGTGGTGATCGGCTCCGCCAACTCGTCGAACACCCGGGCCCTGGAGAGCATCGCCCGGGCCGCAGGCTGTCCCCGCGTCCATCGGGTCAACGGTCCGGAGGAGCTACCTGACGACCTGAGTGGCGTGGTCGGGGTGACGGCCGGGGCCTCCGCACCCGAGGACCTCGTCGATGCCGTGATCGCCCACCTGGCCCCCACCGGCGGGGTGGAGGAGGTCCGTTTCACGGACGAGGACGAGTACTTCCCCCCACCGCGCAACCTGCGAGATCTGCTCTCGGCCGTCGACTCCTTCGCCACCTTCGCGCTGGGCGGCTCCCCCGCGAATCGCCCCGGGGTCGACGACCGCCGGGTGCGGGCCAGCGACGTCCTCGCCTCCCTCACCTGACCGTGCTTACCGCCGACTGGACGACCGTCCGCCTGTTCCTCCACGTGCTCGCGGCAACCGTTTGGGTCGGCGGGCAGCTCACCCTCGCCGGTCTCGTCCCGACCCTCCGGCAGCTCGGCCCGGACGCTCCTCGGGCGGTCGCCCGCCGCTTCAACCGGATTGCGTGGGCCGCCTTCGCCGTGCTGGTGATCACCGGCGTCTGGAACCTGTTGGCCATCGACGTCGGTAGCCGCACCGCCGCCTACCACGTCACGCTCGCTCTCAAGCTGGTGGTCGTGGCGGCTTCCGGGCTCGGTGCGGCCTTCCATGCCAGAGCCCGCTCCCGGGCCGCGCTGGCCGCCTGGGGAGCGGTCAGCCTGGCCGCCGCGCTGGGGGCGACGTTCCTCGGGGTGCTGCTCGCCGGCTAGCGGCGCGACACTGTGGGCTATGGCCGCAACCAGCTTCACCCGCATGGACCACTCCACCGCCGAGCAGTGGGCGGTCATCGGGGCCGAAACCGCGAAGAACCAGGTCCGCGTCGCCGACCGCATGCTCGACCTGCTCCGCTCCCTGTCGTCGATCACCGACGGCTTCGCCACCGACCAGCTCACCCACTGCCTGCAGACCGCCACCCGGGCCGAGCGTGACGGCGCCGACCCCGAAGTGGTCTTCGCGTCCCTGATGCATGACGTCGGCAAGGCGATCAGCGTGCCCAACCACCCGGCGATCGCCGCAGAGATGATCCGGCCCTACGTCCGCCCGGCCGTCTACGACATGATCCGGGTGCACCAGGACTTCCAGGGCCGGCACTACTACCATCACTTCGGCGGCGACCCGGACGCCCGCGAACGGCACCGGGCCGAGCTCGATCCCGAGACCTTCGCCCTGGCCGAGCGGTTCGCCGACCAGTGGGACCAGACCGCGTTCGACCCGGACTACGACACGCTACCGCTCGAACACTTCGAGCCTCTCGTGCGGGAGCTGACCCGACAGGCGCGGCTGTTCTGAGTGCCCCTCCGGCCGGTGCCCTATCCGGCCACGCGGTTCGGGTGCCCGGCGCGGGCCTGCGCCTCGTCGAAGAGCCGCTGGATCTCCGCGCCCAGGCGGGCGGTCAGCTCCCGAGTGGCCCGGCGTGACACCCGACCGGTCTCCCCCTTCGGAGGGGGCATGAGTGGATCGCCGACGACGATCGTGATCTTGGCCGGTCGCGGGAACTTCATGCCCTTGCCCAGCGCCCGCTCGGTGCCTCCTATGCCGACCGGCACGATGGGGCACTGGGTGCGGATGGCCAGGTACGCCGGTCCCTCGAACAGCTCCTGCACGGTGGGTCCGAACTGGCGGGTGCCTTCGGGGAACATCACCAGGGGCTCACCCCGTTCGAGGACCTCCAGCGAGGCTCGCAGCGCGGCCCGGTCGGCCGAGGCCCGCTCCACCGGGAAGCCGCCCGCGGTGGTGAGGAACCAGGCCCCGAAACGGCTCTTCCAGAGCGATTCCTTCCCCATGTACCGGAGGCGCCGGCGGGTGATCGCCGCCACCACCGGGGTGTCGAGGTTCGAGCGATGGATGGGCGAGACGATGAACGCGCCGCTGGCGGGCACCTTGTCCTGGCCGGTGATCGACAGCCGGAAGTAGGTGCGGGCCACGATCTGGACCACCCACCACAGGAAGCGGTACATCACCCGCTGGCCGAGGGTCATCTGCTCGCCGCGCCGGTGACCCTCCGGGATGATGATCTCCCGGTCGGCCTTGACCTTCTCGATGGCTGGTCGGCGATGCGAGCCCGGCGCTGCGTCGCTCACGCCAACCTCTCCATCACCCGCTCGACGATCTCGTCCACGCCGAGCTCCGAGGTATCGACCACGAAGGCATCCGGCGCCTCTCGCAGGGGGTCGTGCGCTCGTCCCTGGTCGAGCGCGTCACGTCGGGCGAGGTCCGCGGCCACCGTCTCGTAGCTGAGGTCCGAGACCTCCTTCGACCGCCGGGCCGCTCGGACCTCGGGGCGGGCATCGAGGTACACTTTCAGCTCGGCATCCGGGAAAACCACCGTGCCGATGTCCCGGCCCTCGATGACACCACCCCCGCGCTGCTCGGCCCAGGCTCGCTGCCGGCGGCGCATCTGCTCCCGCACACCGGGATTGGCGGCCACGATGCTCACCGCTCGGGTGACCTCGGGCCCCCGGATCTCGATGGTCGCGTCGGCGCCATCGACCCGGACCGTCCCGTCGTCAGTCATCTCCAGCTCGCAGTCCTCGGCCACGCGTGCCACCCGCTCCCCGTCGTCAGGATCGATGCCCCGCCGCAGCGCGGCGAAGGTCACGGCTCGGTACATGGCTCCGGTGTCCAGGTAGTCGAGACCGAGCTTCTGGGCCAACGCTCGGGCCACGGTGGACTTCCCCGACCCCGCGGGGCCGTCGATGGCGATCACCCTCATCGGCTCGTCAAGCTACCCGTTGCGCCCGAACCGCCCCGCAACTGCTCCAGCACCTCGAAGTATCGGGGGAAGGTCTTCGCCACGCACCCCGGATCGGCGATCTCGATCCCCGGGACCCGCAGCCCGAGCAAGGCGAAGCTCATGGCCATCCGGTGGTCGTCGTAAGTCTCGATGACCGCGGGGCGCGGCACGCCCGGGTTGATCACCATCCCGTCGCTCGTCTCGCGGGCCTCGATCCCGGCCCGCCGCAGCTCCCGTACCACGGCCGCGATGCGATCGGTCTCCTTGGCTCTGATGAACCCGATGCCGGTGATCGCCGTCGGCGACTCGGCGAAGACGGCGGTGACCGCGAGCGTCGGCGCGGTGTCGGACAGGTCACGCAGGTCCACCGTGAGGCCCCGCAGGGTGCCGCCGGCGGCGACCTCCACCCCGCCGTCGTACCAGGTGACGACAGCCCCCATCTGCTCGAGTACCTCCAGGAACCGGACATCGCCCTGCAGCGACGACCGTGACAGGCCGGGCACCCGCACCCGCCCCCCGCTGATCACCGCCGCGGCGAAGAAATAGGACGCCGCGGAAGCGTCGGGCTCGATCGGGTAGCGGGTGGCGCGGTAGCCGCCAGGCTCGACCCTGAAGCGACCGGGCCCCGGTCGGTGGACGGTCGCGCCGAAGGCTTCCATCACCGCGACGGTCATGTCGACGTAGGGCACCGACACCAGCGGGGTCGAGACCGCGAGGTCAAGCCCTCCCGGGTAGCAGGGGGCCGCGAGCAGCAGGCCCGAGAGGAACTGGCTGGACACGTCACCCGACACCGCAGTCGATGCTGCCCGGGGTGGGCCGTGAACCGTGACTGGGAGGTGACCGGACAGCTCCCCCTCAACCACCTCGACACCGAGAGCCCGGAGCGCGCTGATGCCGTCGGCCATCGGGCGGGCGCGCAGCGGCGGCGCGCCGTCGAGGGTGAACGGCCCGCCACCTGCACCCAGCACCGCCAGCAGGAAGCGAGAGGTCGTCCCACTGAGCCGGGCGTGCAACTCCACGGCACGACCGGGCAACGTTCCGTTCACCCCGATCACCCGGAGGGCCGTCTCGCCGTCCTCCCACCGGAACCGCACCCCGAGCCGCCCGAGGCACTCCATCATCGCCTCGGTGTCATCCGCCAGCAGCGCACCGGGCAGTGCGCTCTCTCCCGATGCCAGCCCCGCGCAGAGCAGGGCCCGGTTGGTCAGGCTCTTGGAGCCGGGCAGGGTGATCGTCGCGTCCGGCGGTGCATCCAGCGGTCGGACCGCGTAGGTCTCGCTCACGGAAGGCGGTGCACCGACGGCCGGTACCCCATGGCCACCAGGCCGTCGTGCAGTCGATCCGCCAGCTCCGCCTCGACCAGCAGGATGAGCAGGCCTTGTGGTCCCTCGGCCGAATGGGCGATCTCGATGTCGGCGATGCTGACGTCGAGATCGGTTGCGAGGGTGGTGATCTCGGCCAGCACACCGGTGCGATCCGGGATCGGCACCCGCAGCTCGGCCAGCTCGTCGGGGCGGGCGTACCGGACGGGCAGCGCCAAGCGGGCCTCCCGGGCTCGCTGGAGGATCGCCACCAGCTCCGCCCGCTCCCCCTTGTCCACCAGGTGCCGGAGCTCGGTGAGCGCATCCACGAGCCGATCGAGCTCGTCGACGATGGCGGCGCGGTTCTCGGCGCAGATGTCGGGCCAGATACCGGGATGGCCCGCCGCGATCCGGGTCATGTCCCGGAACCCGCCTGCCGCCAGGCGCAGCAGGGCCCGATGCTCGCTGGCCCGCTGGTCCGCCAGCCGCATGAGGGTGGCGGCCGTGAGGTGGGGGATGTGTGAGACCACCGCCACCATGGTGTCGTGACGCTCCGGGGGGACGCTCACCACCTCGGCGCCGAACGAGCTGATGATCGACCGGATCGCCGCGTACGCCGCGTCGTCGGTGCCGGCCACGGGGGTGAGGACCCACGTGGCCCCTTCGAACAGATCGGCCCGCGCCCCGTCGACGCCCTCGAGCTCCGAGCCGGCCATCGGGTGGCCGCCCACGTAGCGGGGATCGGCCATCAGTTCGAGCATCGGGCCCTTCACGCTACCCACGTCGGTGACCAGCCCACGGGTGGAGGCCAGCGCCTCGGTCACCGCGGCCGGGATCGCGCCCACCGGCGTGGCGATGAAGGTCACCTCGGCCCCGGGATCGTGCCCCACCTCGTCGAGGGCACCCAGCTCGAGCGCCCGCCGCGCGGCCCCCGGATCCCGGTCGGTGCCGGTGACATGCCACCCCCGAGCTCGTAGGGCGAGCGCGATCGACCCGCCGATCAACCCGGTGCCCACGACGCACGCGCGGCGACGCTCCTCCATCTCAGGCCGGGAGGTCGTCACGGAGGTTGCTGGCACCTTCGAGGTAGACGTGGTGCAGCTCGTCGCGCGACCGGTCGGTGGTCAGGTGCATGAGGACCCGGATGCAGCGGGGTGTACCCCCGTCGATGTCGAGCTCCCGGGCGCAGAGCAGCGGCACGTCCCCGAGCCCGAACTTGCGGGCCGCCGCCGCAGGGAACGCCGCGTGGATGTCGTCGGTGGCGGTGAAGATCACGCTGATCAGGTCGCGCTTGTCGATGCCGTTGCGGTCGAACATGGCCGTGAGGAGCGCGATGACCCGGTCGAAGATCTGCTCTTCGGTGTCTTCGTCGACGGTGGTGGCCCCGCGGAGCGCTCGGACGGTGGGCATCGGCACCGATGCTACCGGCGCGGGCGTGCGCGCCCCGCCCACGAGCTACCCCCCTCGCCCACTGACGCCGAGGCGGCTCGCTCGAGCGCCCGTACCTCGGCCGGGGTCAGCTCCCGCCACGTCCCGGGTCGCAGCTTGCGATCGGTGATCGGGCCGATGCGGGAGCGCACCAGGCGCTGCACCGGATGTCCGATGGCCTCGCACATGCGCCGGACCTGGCGGTTGCGTCCCTCGTGGATGGTGATGCGCAGGAGGTTGGGCGCCACCAGCGCGACCCGGGCAGGGGCGGTCGGGCCATCGTCGAGTTCAACGCCGTCTCGGAGCCGGCGGACGGCCCGGCGGGAGGGCGTGCCGGCGACCTGCGCCAGGTACTCCTTCTCCACGCCGAAACGGGGGTGCGTGAGCCGGTAGGTCAGCTCCCCGTCGTTGGTCAGGATCAGCAGGCCCTCCGTGTCCGCGTCGAGTCGCCCCACCGGGTGCACCCGCGGCTCGGCAGGCACGAGGCTGACGACCGTCTGCCGTCCCTGGGGATCATCGGCGGTGCTCACCACTCCTCGTGGCTTGTTCAGGAGGTAGTAGACGAGACCGGGCCGGACCGACACCGGCACGCCGTCGACCTCGATACGGTCATGGTCCACGTCGACCCTCCGGCCCAGTTCGGCCACCTCGCCGTTCACCGTCACCCGGCCGGCGGCGATCAGCTCCTCGCAGGCTCGGCGGCTCCCGAGGCC
Source organism: Rhabdothermincola sp. (assembly GCF_036846205.1). Taxonomy (NCBI): domain Bacteria; kingdom Bacillati; phylum Actinomycetota; class Acidimicrobiia; order Acidimicrobiales; family Iamiaceae; genus Rhabdothermincola; species Rhabdothermincola sp. Next base: position 19,724 of record NZ_DAIUCK010000051.1, read on the forward strand.
CGTTCGGGCGAGGACCTTCTGGAGGCGATCGCCGTCGTCGCGCCCGGCGGAGCGCCCGGAGGAGCCCACGGCTCAGGACGGCTCGGAGCCGCCGCCGAGAACCTCCCCAGCGGGCCCTGCCAGCTCCTCGTCCGCCCGGTCGGCCGCCGCCTCCTCGCGACGCTCCGACTCGCCGGTGGCGGTATCGGCCCGCAGGCCGGCCTCGAGGGCCTCGACCACCTCGGGCCCGGGCACGAAATCGGCGATCGGGGGGAGGTCGTCGATCGTGGCCAGGCCCAGCCGCTCGAGGAACAGGTCGGTGGTCCCGAACAGCACAGGCTGGCCGGGGCCAGGGTCACGCCCCACCTCGGCGATGTAGCCACGTTGCTCCAGCGTACGCACCACGCCGTCCACGTTGACCCCCCGGATGGCCGCGATCTGGGCACGGGAGATCGGCTGCTTGTAGGCCACGATGGCCAACGTCTCGAGCGCTGCCGCCGACAACCTCGCGGTCTGCCCCTCCAGGACGAACCGCTCGACGTAGGCCGCGAGGTCGGGGTGGGTCTGGAAACGCCAGCCGCCCGCCACGTTGGCGAGTACGAACCCCCGCTCGTGCTGCTCGTACTCCGCAGCGAGCGCCCGCAGCAGCTCGTCGATCTCGGTCGGGCTGGTCTCGGTGACCTGGGCCAGCAGGTGGGGGTCGACCGGCTGGTCGGCCACCATGAGGATGGCCTCGACGGCCCGCCGGGTATCGGAGGTCATCAGCCCTCGTAGACGTCGATGGCGGCGAGATCCGCGGCCCGAACCCTGGGCGAGGCGATCCACAGGATCTCGATGTCACCGAACGAGCGGGTCTGCTCGATCTCGATCAGGCCCTGCTTGTACAGCTCGAGCACGGCGAGGAACCGCACCACGACCTCCACCCGGTCCACGAGGCTCGCGGTGAGCTGGCGGAACGTCACCCGCCCGGCCCCAGGCAGCTCGTCGACCAGCTCCTCGACCGCGTCGCTGACGCTCACCCTGATGGCACCGACGTGGCTCAGGTCGACCACCGGGGTCGGCCGCGGCGCGGTGGCCCGGAGGTAGGCGGCGTGCAGGTCGTGGCCGTCGATGCCGGCCAGCAGGTCCGGGGTCAGCTCCAGGAAGCGCTCTTCGAGGCCGGCCCGTCGCGGGTAGGAGCGGCCCGCATCCGCGGCCAGGGCACCGAGGACCTTGGCCGCGTCCTTGAAGGTCTTGCAGTCGAGCAGGCGGGCGAGGAGGAGGTCGCGCTCCTCCCACAAGGCCAGCTCATCGTCGAGGTCCACCCCGTGCTCATCAGGCAGCAGGCGCTTGGCCTTCAGCTCCACCAGGGTGGCCGCGATCAGGAGAAACTCCGTGGCCACCTCCAGATCGAGCGCGTCCATCCGCTCGAGCTCCGCCAGGTAGGCATCCACGATGGACGCCAGCTGCACCTCGTAGAGATCGACCTGCTCGCGCAGGATCAGGTGCAGGAGCAGGTCGAAGGGCCCTTCGAACACAGGGGTCTGCACGGCGTAGGACATCGCGCACACACGATAGAGGCGCCGCCGGGTGGCGGCGCGCATCCTCCCCCGCCACCCGACCAGCGGAGCCCAGACGGATCACCGTCGAGCGCAAGCCGTTTCAGGGCCGCCGGAGGCACCCCGTAGCATGACCGGCATGACGCGGGTCTTCTCGGGCATCAAGCCCACCGGTGCCGTGCAGCTCGGGAACCTCCTCGGTGCCCTGCGCTCCTGGGTGCGCGAGCAGCACGAAGCCGATTCCTTCTACTGCGTCGTCGACCTCCATGCCCTGACCGTCCCGCAGGACCCCGCCGAGCTGCGGGCCCGCACGCTGGAGCTGGCCCAGGTCCTCCTCGCCGTCGGCATCGATCCTGATGTCGCCACCCTGTTCATCCAGAGCCACGTCCCCGAGCACACCGAGCTGGCCTGGATCCTGGAGTGCACCGCGGCCTTCGGTGAGCTGCGTCGCATGACGCAGTTCAAGGACAAGTCCGAGGGGGCCGAGTTCGTGTCCGCCGGGCTGTTCACGTACCCGGCGCTCATGGCTGCCGACATCCTGCTCTACGACACCGATCGGGTCCCGGTCGGCGACGACCAACGCCAGCACCTGGAGCTGGCCCGGGACCTCGCCATCCGCTTCAACCACCGCTACGGGGCCGGCACCGACGTCTTCGTGGTCCCCGAAGCGGCGATCCCGACGGTGGGTGCTCGGGTCATGGACCTGCAGCACCCGACCCGCAAGATGTCCAAGTCCGAGGACTCGCCGCAGGGCACGATCCTGGTACTCGAGGACCTCACCAGCGTGGAGCGCAAGATCAAGCGGGCGGTCACCGACACCGAGACCGAGGTCCGTTTCGACCCGGAGGCCAAGCCCGGGGTGTCGAACCTCCTGTCGATCATGGCCGCCATCACCGGTGAGGAGCCGGAGACCATCGCCACTCGCTACACCCGATACGGACCGCTCAAGGCGGACGCCGCCGAGCTGGTCTGCGAGCTGCTGCGCCCCATCCAGCAGCGCTACGCGGAGCTGGCGGCGGACCCGGGTGGCACCGCGGCGATCCTGGCCAAGGGGGCGGAGAAGGCTCAGGCGGTGGCAGCACCCACGCTGGCTCGGGCCC
>NZ_DAIUCK010000052.1:0-22026 GCF_036846205.1 Rhabdothermincola sp.
GGTGGGTGACGGGTTCCAACCCCTGGGGCTCGATGGCGACGCGCTCGCCGAGCGGATGTCGCTGGTGCGGGCCGCTGCGCTCGAGGCGGGGCGCGACCCGGAGGCCATCGAGCTGTCGCTCGGAGGGCTGCTCGACGTGATCGGGCCCGACGACGTCGAGTGGGCCGAAGAGCAGGGCGCGGCGCGCCTGGTCATCTCGACCCGGGAAGGGGACCTGGCGCGCCTCGAAGCGCAGATGTCGGCGTTCGCCGAGCGGGTCATCCACCGCTGAGCCCATCGCAGTCGTGCCCGGACGGGTGGCGCCGGGGGGCCGGACCTGCGAGAGTGCAGAACGAGAACACGTTTCTATTGTTGAGGGAGGGCGGTGGCCGCGATCATCCCCCCGGGCCGACTGGTCTACGGGATCCAGCTTCCGGTGCAGTCGCAGAGCACCCGGTACGCACAGGCCTGGGAGGCGGCCTGCGGCATCGACGAGCTGGCCACCATCGCCCGGGCATGCGACGCCGCGGGGTTCTTCTACGTCGCGGTGTGCGACCACGTGGCCATCCCCCGCCCCCATGACGAGGTGATGAGCACGACGTGGTGGGACACGCTCACCACCCTCGGCTACCTGGCAGCCGTCACCGAGCGCACCCGTCTGCTGAGCCACGTGTACGTCCTGCCCTACCGGCATCCGCTGATGACGGCCAAGGGGTTCCTGACCCTGGACACGGTGTCGAAGGGACGGGCGATCCTGGGTGTCGGTGCCGGTCACGTGCGCGAGGAGTTCGAGCTGCTGGGTGTCGACTTCGATCGCCGCGGCCAGCTGCTCGACGAGGCGATCGACGTGGTCCGGGCCGCGTTCACCGACGAGTACCCGCTCCATGACGCTGAGACCTGGCCGGTGCGCGACGCGGGTCTGCGACCCCGCCCGGTGCAGCCCGGCGGGCCACCGATCTGGGTGGGTGGCTCGTCCCGGGCCGCGCTGCGCCGGGCCGCGGATCGGGGCGACGGCTGGCTCCCGCAGGGTCCGCCCGAGATGGGCATGAAGGCCGCGGTGCAGTTCATCCGGGACCGGCGGGGCGACGTGCCCATCGACATCGGGGTGAACACCGGCCCGATCGACATGAGCCGTTCGCCGGAGGAGATCGCCGCCGGACTGCGCCGGTTCGCGTCGATCGGCGTGAACCAGCTCCAGGTCATGTTCCGGGCGTCGTCGGTGGGCGAGTACTGCGAGCTGATCGAAGCGTTCGGGCGCGAGGTGGCGCCCCTGCTCAACGACCAGGAGTGATGAGGAGGCGTCGTGTTGCTGGAAGGCAAGGTGGCCATCGTCTCGGGGCTCGGCCCGGGCATGGGCCGGGACATCTCGCTGGCGCTGGCGCGCGAAGGCGCCGACATCGTCATGGCCGCGCGCCGTGAGGACCGGATGGCCGCGGTGGCGGAGGAGGTCGAGGCGCTGGGCCGACGGGCGGTGTGCGTGCGCACCGACATCTCCAGCCGGGACGACTGCGACCGCTTGGCGGAGACCGTCCGGCGGGAGCTGGGCACCGCCCACATCCTGGTCAACAACGCCTTCCACGACGGCAACTACAAGTCCTTCGAGGACTCCGACCTCGACGAGTGGAAAGCCACCTTCGACGTCAACCTCTGGGGCACCCTGCAGCTCACGAAGGCCGTGCTCCCCCTGCTCAAGGAGCACGAGGAAAGCCACATCGTGATGATCAACACCATGTCGGTGCACCTGGTGGAGCCGAACTTCGGGGCGTACGCGGCATCCAAGGGGGCGCTGGCCACCGCCACCCGCACGCTGGCCCGGGAGCTCGGTCGCGATGGGGTACGGGTCAACGGCATCCATCCCGGCTACATCTGGGGGAGCTCGGTGGAGTGGTACCTCAACCACCTCGCCGAGCAGAACGGCACGAGCTTCGAGGAGGAGTACACCAAGGTCGCGGACCAGACCTGCCTGGGCTACATCGTGCCCTCCTCGGAGATCGCCGGTGCGGTGGTGTTCTTCTCGTCGTCCCTCAGCCGAGCGGTCACCGGCCAGAGCCTCCCGGTGAACGGCGGGCACTACCTGCAGTGACCCCGGTGGCCGGCCCGGACCAGCGGTCGCGATGAGCGGCGACCACCCGATCTCCGACGAACGGGCCATCGCCAACCTGGTCTTCGGGTTGGCGGAGGCCATCGACGACGCGGACCTCGACCGGGTCGAAGAGCTCTTCGGTGACGCCACCTTCACCCTCGCCGGCCGTGAGCCCCGTGTCGGCGGGGCGGCGTTCCGCCGGGTGATCGAGCAGGGCATGCGCTTCCATGACGGCTCGCCCCGGACCCTCCACGTGGTCAGCAACCTCGTGGTCGAGGTGGGCGGCGACCGGACGGTCGCGTCGTCGAGGTCGGTGGTCTCGGTGCTCCAGGCCGTGCCTCCTGCCTTCGGGCTGCAGGTGGTGATGGCTGGCCGCTACCACGATCGGTTCGTGCGCGACCCCTCCGGGGAATGGCGGTTCGCCGAGCGGATGATGTTCGTGGACCTGGTGGGCGACACCTCGTTCCACAGCACCACCCGCTTCGACCCCAAGTAGAACGCGTTCTCGTTCCGCTAGCGTGAGTCCATGGTGAAGCTCGTCGCGTTCCTGAAGCGCAAACCGGGGTTGACCCTGGAGGAGTTCTACGACCACTGGGAGAACCGTCACGGCCCGCTGATCGCCAACACCCCGGAGCTGGCCCGCCACATCGTGCGCTACGAGCAGCACCGCCGAACCGCCCTCGCCGGCTGGATGGGCACCGAGGGCTTCGACGGGGTCACCATCCAGTGGATGGCGTCCCCGGCCGCGTTCGAGGCGTTCGTCGCCGAACCGGCCTACGCCGAGCTCATCGCCCCGGACGAGCAGCGCTTCCTCGACACCGACTCGCTGGTGTGGATGGTGACCAGCGAGCCGACGATCGTGATCGACGGGCCCCCGGCATGAGCGGCTCGTTCGCCGGGAAGGTCGCGCTGGTCACCGGCGGGGCGTCGGGCATCGGGCGAGCGACGGTGGAGCAGCTCGCCGCCGCCGGCGCCAGGGTGGTGGTGGCCGACCTCGACGAGGGGCACGGTGCCGGCGTCGCCGACGCGGTCAAGGCCAGCGGAGGGGAGGCGGTCTTCGTGCGCGCCGACGTCGCCGTGCCTGATGAGGTGGAGGCGATGGTGGCTGTCGCTGTGGAGCGCTTCGAGCGACTCGACGTCGCCGTGAACAACGCCGGCCGTCCAGGCACCTATGCGGCGCTCACCGACCAGACCCTCGAGGACTGGGAGCGCACCCTCGCCGTGAACCTCACGGGCACGTTCCTGTGTCTCCGGGCTGAGATCGCGGCGATGGTGGCGGCCGGCGGCGGTGCGATCGTGAACGTCGCCTCCGCCGCGGGGCTGATGGGCTTCGCTCACCTGCCCGCGTACGTCGCCAGCAAGCACGGGGTGATCGGCCTGACCAGGAGCGTGGCCCTGGAGTTCGCGAGGAAGGGCATCCGGGTCAACGCGGTGTGCCCCGGTAACGTGCGAACCCAGATGCTCGAAGGCTTCGCCGGTGGTGACGAGCAGACCCTGCAGGGGATGGGTCGCATGCAGCCCATCGGCCGTCTGGGCACACCGCAGGAAGTGGCGGAAGCGATCGTGTGGTTGTGCTCCGATGCGGCGTCGTTCGTGACCGGCCATGCCATGGCGGTGGACGGGGGAGTGTTGGCGACGTGATGTCGTGGACCGGGACCTGTTCCCGACGAGGTGACTGATGGGGTTGCTCGACGGCCAACGGGTCGTCGTCACCGGCGGTGGATCGGGCATCGGAGAGGCGATCGCGCGCCGCATGGTGGCTGAAGGGGCTCGGGTCGCCGTGCTCGACGTCGACGGCGCGGCCGCGCAGCGGGTCGCTCGGGAGCTCGACGGTGTGGCCGTCGAAGTCGACGTCGCCGACACCGATGCCATGCAGGACGCCCTCGTCGACACGGCCCGCGAGCTGGGCGGGCTCACTGGACTGGTCAACAACGCAGGGATCGGGAGCCTCAAGGCGCTGCACCAGTACGCCGAGGCCGAGTGGGAGCGGCTCATCGCGGTCAACCTGAAGGGCGCGTTCAACGGCATCCGGGCGGTGGTTCCCCACCTACGTGCTTCGGGCGGGGGGAGCATCGTGAACGTGGCCTCGGTGAGCGGGGTGCGTCCCACGAGGGGCGAGGCCCCCTACGCGGCGGCCAAAGCGGGGGTGATCGCACTCACCCGGAGCGCGGCCCTCGAGTACGGCCCTGAGGGCATCCGGGTGAACTGCGTGTCCCCGGGGTTCATCCGCACCCACCTCACCGAGTTCGCCTTCTCGAACCCCGCATGGATCGAGACCCTCGAGTCGCGCACGCCGCTCCGTCGGGCGGGCACCGCCGAGGACGTGGCGAAGGTCGTGGCGTTCCTGTGCTCGGATCTGGCCGGCTACGTCACCGGCCAGAACCTGTTGGTCGACGGCGGCAGCATCCTGCCGAGCGCCCAGGTCGATCACCTGCTCGGCGAGCTGCTCGGCGATCCTCCGCGCGAAGGCTGACCGGTCGCGCCGCTCGAACCGTGGGCGTCTGACCTGACGTGCGGCGGTTCGACGACGGTTCGTACGATCACGCCAGTGACGACCGTCCCCACCGACGATCGCCCCGCCCAGCTCGAGCCGCCGGAGACCCGCGCCGCGCCTCCCGAGCCGGCGAGGGCCCGGGCGCGCCCCGCCGGTCGCCCCCAGCTCCTGCGGGGCGTGCGGTTCCCGGTCGCGGTGTTCGTCGGGTGGCGCCTCTACCAGCTCGCGGCTCTGCTGCGGCAGAACGGCTCAGGGGTGTACACCGCGTTCAACTACGACGGCGAGCACTACCTGCGCATCCTGCACTACGGCTACTGGAACCCCCGGCCGGTGATGCCGAGCCACGCGTTCTTCCCCGGGATCTCGTGGCTGGCCACGCCGGTCTACTGGCTGACCGGGTCGGACGCGATCGCGGTGCACGTCACGGTCACCCTCACGGGACTGGCGGCGTTCGTGACGGTATGGGGAGCAGCGAAGGCGTGGAAGGGCGAGCGGGTGGCCCGGCTGGCGGTCGTGCTGCTCGCGCTCTTCCCGGCATCGCTGTTCCTGTGGGCCTTCTACTCGGAAGGGTTGTTCATCGCCCTCGGCGCCGGTGCCATCTGGGCCGACCGGCGGGGGCGGCACGGCATCGCCGCAGCGTGTCTGGTGGCCATCGGCACCACCCGCTCGATCGGCGTGGTCGTGCCTGCGGTGCTGGTGCTGGCTCGGATCATCCGCCAGCGCCGGGTCGATCGGTGGGCGGTGACCTACGCGATCGCGGGGGCGGTGGGCCTGAGTCTCGTGCTGCTCACGATGTGGCACCAGGTCGGCGACCCGTTCGCCTGGGCGAAGGTGCAGGACGACTGGGGGCGAGAGCTGAGCTGGCCGTGGAGCTCGGTGGCTCAGGGGTTCGCCAATCTCGATCCGGACCCCTCGACGGTGATGGTGCCGGCGCTGGTGGCGCGCAACCTCGACCTGTGGTGCATACCGATCGTGCTGGCGGCGATCGCCTACGCAGCGTGCAGCAGGCGCGACCGGTTCCCCATGGAGGCGTGGATGCTCGGCGTGGCGATGATCGCGCTGCCCCTCTGCTCGAGCGTGCTGGCCAGCTTCAACCGGTTCGTGCTGGCGGACTGGGTCATCTACCCCGTGTACGCCTCGATCGGCTATCGGCTTCCGGGTTGGCTGCGCTGGCCGCTGCTGGCGGTGCTCGCGGGGGTGGCCCTGTGGACGAACTGGGTGCTGATCGGCCGTTTCGCAGCCAACCGGTTCATCGGCTGATTCCCCCGAACCTCACCCTCCCGCTCCCATCGAGCGGCGCGTCTGTCGAACTGTTCATGGATTCGCGGTCCGCGGCCGCGTGGTGCTGAACAGTTCGAGCGTCGGGGTTGGGGACGGGCGGAGAATGTCACTGGGTCTTGGTGAGATGTCAGCCATGGACCACGACCACACCATCGTCGAGCTCGCCACCCGCCAGCATGCGGTGGTGGCCATGCGCCAGCTGCGGGCACTCGGCGTTCCTCGCTGGGTGATCGATCAGCGTGTCCGACGCGGGCAGCTGGTCCGCCTCTCTCCCCGGGTGCTGCAGGTCGCGGGGTCGGCGCCGACGCCACACCAGCGGGCGATGGCCGCGGTCCTCGATGCCGGGGAGACGGCGGCACTCGCCCGGGAGAGTGCGTGCGCGCTGTGGGGCCTGCCGGGCTACGAGCTCGAACCGGTGCACGTCGTGCGGCGGTACGGGAGACACGGCCTGGAGGCGGCCCTGGGCGTCGCGGACACCACCCGCGACCTGCGCGAGCACCACGTGGTGGCGCTCTTCGGGATCCCCGTGTGCACCCCGGCGCGGGCGCTGGTCGACCTGGCGGGGGAGCTGCCCTTCCCACGGCTCGAGCGTCTGTGTGACCAGGCCTGGGCGCGGCGGTTGCTGAGCGGCGCCGCCCTGCACGAGATCGTGGCCGAGCTCGGTGGTCGGGGCCGGGCCGGCACGGTGGCACTGCGGGAGTTGCTGGTGGAGCGCCCGATCGATCACCGGCCACCCGAGAGCAACCTGGAGGCGCGGTTCGACGAGATCGTGTCGCAGGCCCTCGGCAAGCACTTCGAGCGCCAGGTCGATCTCGGTGACGGTGACGACTGGCTGGGGCGAGTCGACTTCCTCGATCGGTCGCTCAAGATCGTCTACGAGGTGCAGAGCGACCTGTATCACTCGAGCGTGAGCGATCGGGCCCGCGACACGCAGCGCCGCCGCCGGCTCGAGGCGGCGGGATGGATCGTGGTCCAGATCCGCGAGTTCGATGTGTGGTACCGGCCCGATCGGGTGATCGCTGCCATCCGGGAGGCCGAAGGTCTGGCTCGGCAGCGTCGCGCGGCGGCCTGAGCGCCTGGCCCGTCCCGGAGCATCCCCCCGTCCCGAACTGTTCAGCGGTGCGCGCTCGGAGTCCGCGGATCGGTGAACAGTTCGACGGGGGGAAGAGGGGAGGCTCGGCCGGTTACCAGAGCTGGTCGGCGTAGGTGTCGGTGCCGGGGATCGTGGGGATGAACGGTGCTACGTAGGAGACCTCACCGAGTCCCCCGTCGCGCACCGCATCGCCCAATCCGGCGAAGGTGTCCCAGCACTCGCGGGGGTCGCTATCCAGGAAGCACATCAGCAGCATCCGCCGCTCCACCCCAGGGTTCTCGGGTTGGAACACCGGCGCGTCTTTCGGCAACGGGATCGGGGTCAGCGCGCACGTCAAGGCCCACGGGGTGCCGGCCATGAGCGAGGGCAGGCACTGCTCCCGCAGCCAGCCCGACATCGCCCGGGGCTCGGTCGATTCCCGGCGATCGACCATCACCGCCACCAGGCCGCCGAAAGGATGGTCGAGCGCGAGCGCGGCCGGCACACCGTCGGTGTCGCGCGACAGCGCCCATCGGTGGACGTACATGAGCGTGTGCACGTGGTCGCGATGCTCGAACATCCGTCCCGCGGGATGGAGCCAGTTCACCTGGGTCGTGCCCCAGGTGATGGCCTCCTGCTCGTGGCCCTTCAGGATCCAGTAGGTCGCCAGGTAGGAGCCCGCGGCGATGTCCGGCAGGAACGGGGTCGTTGCCGGGTACCGCAACTCCTTGAGTGGCCGGGTGGCCACCCATCGCCGGCCGGCGAACCAGAGGGGACCGATCAGGCACCCCGCGTAGAAGTGGTCGCGCTCGTACCATCGGTTGTAGGCGACCTCATGGCCCCGATGCGGCTCGACCAGCGTGAACAGGGCGGCGCCGGCCTCGATCGACTCGTGTGGGATCGCCGGGTAGTCCATGCCCGCACCCTATCCCGCCACTAGAACCTGTTTCATTTTTGGGGTAGGATGCAGCCATGGAGGACCTCCCCAAGATCATCTCGGTCGACGACCACGTCATCGAGCCACCGAACGTCTGGCAGGACCGGCTCCCCCAGAAGTACAAGGAGGTCGGCCCACGCATCGAGCGCCATCCGGTGAAGTCCATGACCTTCATCGGCGGCAAGTTCGCCTACGAGATGGGCGAGGAGGGCGAGGGCCCGCTCGCCGACTGGTGGGTGTTCGAGGACAAGGCGATCCCCCACACGAGGCTGGCGGCCGCCGTGGGGGTCCCGCGGGAGCAGGTCACCGTCACCCCGATCACCTACGAGGACATGCGCCCAGGCTGCTACGACCAGAAGGCCCGCCTCGAGGACATGGACCTCAACTGGACCGAAGCCCAGATGTGCTTCCCCACGATGCCGCGCTTCTGCGGCCAGACCTTCACCGAGATGAAGGATCGGGAGCTCGGTCTGCTGTGCGTGCAGGCCTACAACGACTGGATGGTCGACGAGTGGTGTGCGGGCACGAACGGCCGGCTGATCCCGCTCATGATCATCCCCCTGTGGGATGCGGAGCTCGCCGCGGCGGAGGTCCGGCGGATGGCGGCCCGGGGGGTGACCGCCACCTGCTTCAGTGAGATCCCCCCGTTCCTCGGTCTGCCGTCGATCCACTCCGGCTACTGGGACCCGTTCTTCGCCGCCTGCGACGAGACCGGCGTGGTGGTGAACATGCACATCGGCTCGTCGTCGAAGATGCCCTCCACCTCCGAGGACGCGCCTCCGGCGGTGGGCTCCACGATGACCTTCACCAACTGCATGATGTCGATGGTCGACTTCCTCATGTCCGGGGTGCTGCCGAAGTTCCCGAACCTGCGGCTCGCCTACGCGGAAGGCCAGCTCGGCTGGATCCCGTACATCCTCGAGCGGGCCGACAAGGTCTGGGAGGAGAACCGTGGTTGGGGTGGCGTCGGTGACCTGGTGCCGAACCCGCCGAGCACCTACTACGCGCAGCAGATCTACGCCTGCTTCTTCGATGACCAGCACGGGCTCACCCCTGATGCCCTGGACAAGATCGGGGTGAACAACATCCTCTTCGAGACCGACTACCCCCACTCCGACAGCACCTGGCCGCACACCAAGGAGACGGCCTGGAAACTGATGGGGCACCTCCCGCCCGACACCATCCGCCGGCTGGTCCGGGGCAACGCGATCGATCTCTACCGCCTCGACCTCGCGGCATGAGCGGCGGGTCGGACGGCTACCGCCTGCTCGTCGGTGGCGAGTGGGTCGACCCGGGGGACGGCACCTACCCGATCGTGAACCCGGCCACCGAGGAGGTGGTCGGCCATGCCCCCAACGCCTCGATCGCCGACGCCGAGGCCGCGGCGAGCGCCGCCGCCGAGGCCTTCCCTGCGTGGTCGCGCACCAAGCCTGAGCAGCGGGCGCAGCTCCTCGACCGGGCGGCCGATCTGCTCGAGGCCCGCTTCGAGGAGCTGGTACCCCTGGTGCAGGCGGAGACCGGCGCCACGTTGCGGGTCACCAGGACCATGCAGGTGCCCACGGCCGCCACCCGGTTGCGCCGTTACGCCCGGGGCATCGAGCAGGAGCTGATGATCCCGATCGAGCCCGGGATCATGCCGACCACCGCGCTGGGCCCCGGCGGGATCATGGGTGGCGTCGCCCGGCGGGCTCCGGTGGGGGTGGTCACCTGCATCACCTCCTACAACTTCCCGCTGGTGAACATGGCCGGCAAGCTCGGCCCGGCGCTCGCCATGGGCAACACGGTGGTGGTCAAGCCCGCCCCGCAGGACCCCCTCGCGATCGTGAAGCTCGGCGAGGTCTTCCAGGAGGCGGGGTTCCCGCCCGGGGTGGTCAACATCGTGGTGTCGGAGAGCCCCGCGCCGGCGGAGGCCCTGGTGGCGTCCCCGCACGTCGACATGATCAGCTTCACCGGCTCCACCGCGGTGGGCCAACGCATCGGCGAGGTGGCGGGGGGCGACATGAAGCGGCTGCTGCTCGAGCTGGGTGGCAAGGGCGCGGCGATCGTGTTCGACGACGCGGACCTGAAGACCGCGGTCGGGGCCATCAGCTCGGTGTGGGCGTTCCACTCCGGCCAGATCTGCACTGCACCAACCCGGGTTCTCGCCCAGCGCGGCATCTACGACCGGCTGGTCGAGGGGCTCGCGGCGGCGGCCGGCCGGATGAAGGTCGGCGACCCGCTGGAGCCCGACACGGTGGTCGGCCCGGTGATCACCGGCGCGCACCGCGAGCGGGTCGAGGGCTACATCCGCTCGGGCCGGGAGGAAGGCGGCACGGTCGTCGCCGGCGGTGAGCGCCCCGATATCGGTGGTCGGGGCTTCTACGTGGCGCCCACCCTCATCGCCGACTGCAAGCCCGGCATGCGGGTGGTGCAGGAGGAGATCTTCGGCCCGGTGGTGGTGGTGGTGCCCTTCGACGACGAGGACGAGGCGCCTGCCCTCGCCAACAGCACCGACTTCGGCCTGTACGACTACGTGTTCTCCACGGACACGGCGAAGGCGTTCAGCGTGGCCAGGAAGCTGCGCACGGGCAACGTGGGTATCAACTCGGTGCAGCGCAACCACGAGATGCCCTTCGGCGGCTTCAAGAAGAGCGGCGTGGGGCGCGACGGTGGACGGTTCGGTTTCCACGCCTACAGCGAGCTGCAGTCGATCGTCTGGCCGGGCTGAGCAGGCGGGCGAAGGGGAAAGGACGGCCATGAGAGGCGTGGTCTTCGACGAGAACGGCTTGGCGGTCGCCACGGACCTGTCGACCCGTGACCTGCGCGCCGGCGAGGTCCGGGTGCGGATCGAAGCGGCCGGGGTCTGCCACAGCGACGTGAGCGTGATCGACGGGACCATCCCGTTCCCGACTCCGGTGGTGCTCGGTCACGAGGGTGCCGGGGTGGTCACCGAGATCGGCGAAGGCGTCACCGGCCTGCAGCTCGGCGACCATGTCGTGATCTCGACCCTGTCGAACTGCGGCGCCTGCGCCGCCTGCGACAGTGGTCGCCCCACGCACTGCCGCGAGTCGATCGGGAAGATGTCGGCCCCGTTCCGCCAGGGCGACCGCAAGGTGTTGCAGTTCGCGAACATCGGGGCGTTCGCCGAGGAGACCATCGTGAAGGGCCGCCAGTGCGTGCCGATCAGCAAGGAGGTCTCCTTCGAGGTGGCCTCCCTGCTCGGCTGCGGGGTGATCACCGGGGTGGGCGCGGTGTTCAACCGGGCGAAGGTCACCCACGGCCAGAGCGTGGTGGTGATCGGTGTCGGAGGCATCGGGCTCAACGTCATCCAGGGCTGCGCCCTCGCCGACGCGCTGCCGATCATCGCGGTCGACACCAACCCGAAGAAGGAAGAGCTGGCCAGGCAGTTCGGCGCCACCCACTTCATCGACGCCTCCCAGGTCGACACCGCGGAGGCCGTGCGAGCGATCTGCCCGAACGGGGTTGACGTGTCGTTCGAGTGCGTGGGGCATCCGGCGCTGATCCGCCAGGCGATCGACCTGCTGGACTGGGGCGGCACCTGTGTGATCCTCGGCGTGCCCAAGTTCGGCACCGAGGCGGCCTTCCAGGTGAGCACCCTCTACAACGACAAGACGATCATGGGGTGTCGTTACGGCGCGGGCCGTCCGCACAAGGACATCCCGCTGTTCGTCGAGCTGTACCTGGCAGGCAGGCTGAAGCTGGACGAGCTGGTGACCCGCACGTATCCGCTCGAGGATGTGCAGCGCACCATCGACGACATGCACCACGGCGAGCTGGCCCGTGGTGTGCTCACGTTCTGATGCCGCTCTCGGCGGAGCTGCAGGAGCTGGCCGCCAGGGTCAGCAACTGGGGTCGGTGGGGTGAGCAGGACGAGCGGGGCACGGCCAACCTGATCGATGCGGAGGCTGCTCGTCGCGGCGCGGCGGCGGTACGCACCGGGCGGTCCATCAGCCTGACCATGCCGCTCGGTGCCGGCTCCCCGCAGGAAGGCGGTGCGCCCAGGCGGTTCAACCCGGTGCACTCGATGCTCACGCTCAACGAGACCTACACCGGCAGCGTGCACGACGCCTGCTTCAACGACGACATGGTGGTGATGGCCCTCGCGGCGGGCACCCACCTCGACGCGCTGGCGCACGTGACCTACGACGGCTCGATGTACAACGGCTTCCCAGCGGAGTCGGTCACCGCGGCCGGCGGCGCCACCCGGTGCGGGGTGGACAAGATCGGCCCGGTGGTCACCCGGGGGGTGCTGCTCGACGTGCCAGCGGTGAAGGGGGTCGAGCGGCTCGAGCCGGGCTACGCGATCACCGCCGACGATCTCGATGCCGCCGTGGAGCGAGCGAAGGTCGACCTCCAGCCGGGCGACGCGGTGCTGGTGCGCACGGGTCACATGCAGCTCTACCGCCAGGGCGACGTGTGGGGCTACAACCACGACTGTCCGGGCCTGTCGACCAGGACGATCGAGTGGGTGCACGACCACGACATCGGGGTGATCGTCGACGACACCTACGTGTTCGAGGTGTGGCCGCCCGAGGACTGGGCGTCGATGATGCCGGTGCACATGATCCACCTGCGCGACATGGGCCAGCTCCAGGGACAGAACTTCGATCTGGAGGATCTCGCCGCGGCGTGCGCGGAGGACGGGATCTACGAGTTCCTCTTCACCGCGACACCGGAGCCGGTGAGCGGTGGGTGCAGCGCACCGGTCGCCGCGGTGGCCACCCGCTGAGGCGCGGGTGCCGCCGGGGCTTGCCCACGACGACCCCACCGCCGCCGGTCAGCGGACGATGTCGAAACCCTGGATGCCCTCGGGCGCCTCGCCGGTGACCTCGACGTCGTCGACCTGCGCCCGCGGTGGACCCTGGTGGCACCAGGCTACGAGCGCGTCGACGCGGTCCGGGGCTCCCTCGAAGACCGCTTCGACCCGGCCGTCGGGCAGGTTGCGCACCCAACCCTGCACCCCGTGCTGGCGGGCGTGCTCCCGGCAGGAGTCGCGGAACCACACCCCCTGCACCCGGCCGGAGACCACGACCCGCCTGCGAACGATCTCGGTCATCGGATCCATGATGTCCGGTCCCGCTACGGTGCCTCGGATGTACCTGCGCATCGACCCGGTCACCGGCGAGCTCTCGCTGGAGGAGCCGGACGACTTCAGCCGCTTCCACCTCGAGGTCCCGGGCAACCGGTCACCGGAGGAGGTCGCAGCGCTGCTCCAGCGCTTGGACGTGGGCCGAGCGGTCGAGGGTGACCCCGACCGGATGTGGATCTCGGTCGACGCGGTTCAGCACCTGTCGGCGGGTGCGGTGGGGGAGGACTGGCTCTCGGGGTTCGAGGGCATGCTCGCCTACGCTCGCTCGAAGGGGTTCCTCGACGGGCCTGGCACTCACGTGCGGGCTCACGTGGTGCGAGCGGCGCCGAGCTGACCGGTCCGACACGCGCCACCACTACCGGTCATCCCGCTCCTGCCTAAACTGACGGCCCATCAGATCCGGGGCCGGCGGCCCCGGCCATCCCGGCACGGAGGAGGGCCGATGCTCGAAGGGCGCACGCTGTGGGAGCTGGTCGACACGAGAGCCACGCTCAGCCCCGATGCACGGATGGCCGTCGACGAGAGCGGGCGCGAGCTGACCTTCGCCGGGTTCCGTGACCGGGCCGAGCGCACCGCGGCCGCGCTGGCTGAGCGAGGCATCGGGTCCGGCGACGTGGTGACCTGGCAGCTGCCCACCTGGCTCGAGTCGATGGTGCTGGTGGCCGCCATCGCCCGCCTCGGTGCCACCCAGAACCCGATCCTGCACATCTACCGCGAGCGTGAGGTCGGCTTCTGCGTCCGCCAGGCCGGGGCGAAGCTGCTGGTGGTGCCCTCCAGCTTCGCCAACTTCGACTTCCAGGCCATGGCCCGCGGCATCGCGGAGCGGAACCCCGGGCTCGGGGTGCTGCTGTGCGATCGCTCGCTGCCCGAGGCCGATCCGTCGTCGCTGCCCCCGCCACCGGCGAGCGGCCAGGAGGTGCGCTGGCTGTTCTACACGTCGGGCACCACCGCCGACCCGAAGGGCGCGCAGCACACCGACGAGACCATCCACGCGGTGGCTCGCGGCATGGCCGAGCGGCTCGCGGTCACCGACGCCGACCGCAACGCGCTGGCCTTCCCGTTCCCCCACATCGGCGGCATCACCTGGTTGTTCACGAGCCTCATGACCGGCTGCCAGAACATCCTCTTCCAGGCTTTCGTGCCGGACCAGGTGGTGGAGGTTCTCGGCAAGGAAGGGGTGACCCTGGCGGGTTCGGGCACCGTGTTCCATCAGGTGTACCTGGCCGCGCAGCGGGCGAGTGACACCCCCATCTTCCCGCAGGTGCGCGGGTTCCCCGGGGGCGGCGCCCCCAAGCCGCCGGCGCTGCACGAGGAGATGAAGGAGGCCTTCCCGAACTCAGCGGGCATCCTGTCGGGCTACGGGCTCACCGAGGCACCGATTCTCACCATGGCCTCCGTCGACGACCGGGACGACGACCTGGCCAACACCGAGGGCTCGCCGATGCCGGGCGTGGTGCTCAAGCTGGTGAAGACCGACGGGACGATCGCGGCGGTCGGCGAGGAGGGCGAGGTCCGGGCCAAGGCTCCCCAGCTGATGCTCGGCTACCTCGACCCCTCGTTGAACGACGAGGCCTTCGACGAGGAGGGGTACTTCCGTACCGGTGATCTCGGCGTGCTCAACGAGCGCAACATGCTCACGATCACCGGCCGCCTGAAGGACATCATCATCCGCAAGGGTGAGAACATCTCGGCCAAGGAGGTCGAGGACCACCTCTACAAGCACCCGAAGGTCGCCGACGTGGCGGTGATCGGGCTGCCGGACCCGGTGAGCGGGGAGCGGGTCTGCGCCGTGGTGACCACGGCTGAGGGCGAGGAGCCGCTGGCCTTCGACGAGATGGTCGAGTTCCTCAAGGGCGAGGGCTTGATGATGATCAAGGTCCCCGAGCAACTCGAGATCGTGGACACCATCCCCCGCAACCCGGCGGGCAAGATCCTCAAGCGGGAGCTGCAGGACCGCTACCGGGACAGCCAGCCCAACCGTCGCTGACGGACGTTGGTGGGCGTTGGTGGGCGCTGACCGGGGCTGATCAGCCGGTCAGCGCCCACCGCTCAGCCGCCGGCCGCGGCTTCGCTGCCGCCCCAGACCGTGGTGGGGGTGTTCGTCTGCGAGCCGGGGGTCAGGTCGTAGCGGTCCCGCACCCCGCTGCCGGCACAGTGGCCGCCGTCCGTGCCCGAGCGCTGGCCCATGGTCCGGTCGAGTAGCGGGGTGGCGCCCGAGAACATGCCCCAGGGGCTTTCGCAGCCCGGCACGATCCACACGTGGTTCATCCACCCTGCCGTGCCGTCGGCCTTGCGACCACCCATCGCCGCGCACTCTTCGGGGGTGGTGGTGGAGTCACCGATGACCCCTCGGGCACCGACGCACAGACCGACGTGGCGGTGGAAGTGGTCGTTCGGGCCGGTGAAGCCCTGGGTGGGCTCCACCTCGCTGTCGTGGAGGACGTAGTAGGAGAGCCCCACCACGGAGGCGTCCGGGCCGTCACCGTCGTAGAGGATCATCTCGGGCTTGTCGATCTCGAAGGTGTCGTCCACGTAGCGGAAGTTCATGTAGTGGGCCGCGATGCCAGGGAGATACGGGGTGACCTTCACCCAGCCGGCCGCCATGGCATCGGCGGCGGTGGGGTAGCGCAGCGCGGTCTGTCGGGCGATCTCCAGCTCGGCCTTGAGCTGATCGCACTGCGCCTGGTCGGTCATGGCGATCCACGGCTGGGGGCCGAGGTGGCCGCCCATGCCGTGGTTGTCGTCGCCACCGGTCCCGTGGGCGTGTGCCCCGCTGCCCGAGTACTGCGGCAACCACCGGAGCCACTCGGTGTACACCTCGTCGCTGACCTCGGCGAGAGCCACGATCACCGCCGAGTCCTTGACCTCACCGCCCGGCTGGGTGGTTTTGGCGATGAGGCGGTCGAGCTCCGGCGAGCCCTTGATCGCCACCGGCGGCGCGGGGGTCGACGAGTGATCGTCGGTGCCGTGGGCGCCGCCCATGATGTTGTCGATGCCCGCGACGGTGGTCTCCTGCCAGTAGGACGCGGGGTTGATGTCCAGGTCGCAACGGTTGGCGGCGATCGAGGCCATCTGCGCATCGTGGGCCAGCCCGGAGCCGTGGGCGTGCCCAGCGGCCACCTCGCCATCCGCGTGCACGTGGTTGGCGGTCTCGGGATCGGCCAGCGCGAACGAGGTGGCGACGATGGCCAGAACGGGCAGGATCGAGGCCACGGCGAGGGTGGCGTCGGTGAGCTTCGCCCCGAGTTGCGGGCGCCAGAGCAGCGCGCCGGAGCCCAGCACCAGCAGCGCCTCGAAGGCGGTGGTGAGCTGGTCGATGGTGCGGGCCTCTTCGGGCTCGCCAGCGTGCGCACCCACGGGCAGGCCGGTGGTGCGGCTCCAGGCCCACAGGCCGATGATCGCGAGGTTCACCACGATCACCGCCTGCAAGAGGCGGCGACTCGGTCGGGCGATCAGCGCCACCGCGGCGAGCACCTGCAGCCAGCCCATGATGGCGAAGGCCCACCCCTCGAGCGCTCCCTGCTGGGCGTGCTGGGGCACCATCACCAGGTGCACCACGCCGGCGCACAGGGAGAGCACGGCGAGTACGGCTCGGGCCGGCAGGCTGAAGGCCACCGCGGCTTGCTGGTCAGGTGACGGCGTGGCCTCGATCGTCGCGGCCATCTGAGCTTCCCCCTTGTGAGATCGGACGGGGTGTGCCCCCGGTCACCGAATCCCACCAGGCTCGCCCAATTTCACAGCCAGTGCAAGCAGGCCGGCATCGATTTCGGCGCCGAGGACCACATCGGTAGGATCTGACGGCTCATCAGGACTCGGAGGACCAGAGGGAACCATGGGACTGCTCGAAGGCAGGGTTGCGATCGTCACCGGCGCGGGCCACGGCATCGGTCGAGGGCACGCGCTGGAGCTGGCGAAGGAGGGAGCCCTCGTGGTGGTCAACGACCTGGGCGCCTCGCTCAAGGGTGAGGGTGCGGGCCGAGACGCGGACCTGACCGTGAAGCTCATCGAGGAGCGCGGCGGCAAGGCCGTCGCCAACTACGAGGACGTGGCCGACTTCGACGGGGCGGGCCGCATGATCCAGCAGGCCATCGACGTGTTCGGCCGGCTCGACATCCTGGTCAACAACGCCGGCATCGCCCGCGACGCCACCATCTGGAGCATGACCGAGGAGGACTGGGACAAGGTCATCCGGGTCCACCTCAAGGGCACCTTCGCGCCGACCCATCATGCGGTGAATCACTGGCGGCGCCTGAGCAAGGCAGGCGAAGACGTGAGCACCGGCCGCATCATCAACACCACCAGTGGCGCGGGGTTGGTCGGCAACTTCGGCCAGGCCAACTACACCGCGGCCAAGGCGGGGATCGCGGCGTTCACCCAGACCGTGAGCCTGGAGGTGTTCAAGATGGGCATCACCGTCAACGCCATCGGTCCCGCGGGTGCGACCCGCATGGCCGCGTCGATCCCGGGCGCGGGCATCGAAGCTCGCGAGCCCGACGAGTTCGACGAGTGGGACCCGATGGATCCTTCACTGTCCTCACCGCTCGTCGCCTGGCTGGCCAGCGACCAGGCCGCACACGTCACCGGGCAGGTGATCCGAGCGGTCAAGGACGAGATCGTGCTCATGAAGGGCTGGAGCAACGGCAACTCGATCCGCAAGCCCGGCAAGCGTTGGGATCCGGCGGAGCTCACCGCGCTCATGAACGCTGACGTGTTCGGCTGCCGAGCCCCGGGCTTGCGATACTGAGCTCGTGCGGGCGCGCCGACCGGGGACCTCGTGAGCACCCAGACGGTCGGTGAGCTTCTCGGGCGATGCCTGCTCGCAGCGGGCGCCCGCCGGGTGTTCGGCTCCGCCGAGTCGGGCATCCGCCGGATTCCCGGTCTCCGCCACGTGGTCGTCGCGGAGCCGGCCCTGGCCGTGCTGCTCGCCGACGCCGACGGCCGGCTCGGTACCGGCCCCGGAGTCGCGCTCCTCCCTGGTCGGCGACTGCATCTCGGCTCGCAACCCGGTGAGCCGGCCGAGCGCCTGGTGCTCGACGACCCGTCGCTGATCCCCTCGGTGATCGCCGGGTGGAGCCTCGGTCGGGTGCACGCCTCGGTGGACCTGGACCTCTCGCTCGATCTGGACGCTCCCGCCCCTGCGCTCGAGCCGCTCCGGCTCGACGGAACGGGCGGTGAGGTCCTCACCCTCGCGCCGACCCTCGCCGAGCTGCGCTCGATGGTGCTGGCCGGCCCGGGGGTGCTGCGAGCGGGAGCGGTCGACGGGTTGCGAGCCTTCGCCGAGCAGGCTGCGGTGGGGGTGCTCAACACCTGGGGAGCGAAGGGGGTCTTCGCCTGGGACAGCCCGTTCCACCTCGGCACGGCGGGCCTGCAATCCCGGGACTTCGAGCTGGCCGGTCTCGGTGATGCCGAGCTGCTCATCGTCGTGGGTGTGGACCCGCTCGAAGCGCCCCGCGACCGGTGGGCGAGCGGGGGGCAGGTGCTGGAGGTCGAGCCCTGGCAGCTCGCCGCGCTGGCGTGGCGATGGGAGCGACCCGAGCGGGTCCCGGAGCGACCGGCGCTCTACACCCGGTTGGCCGCTGCGCTGGCGCCCCTCTACGACGCAGGCGGGGTGCCCCTCAACCCGGCGAGAGCCGCGGCGGGGCTCGCCTCCGCCCGCCCGCCCGGCGGCCTGGTCGTGGCCGACCCCGGTCCGGCAGGGCTGTGGGTGGCGCGGGCTTTTCCGACCACCGAGCCCGGCAGCGTGGTGGTGCCCGCCGCATTCGTGCGGGGCTTCGCCGCGGCCGCTGCCGTGCTGGCCGGGCTCGACGGTCGGGCGGCCATCGCGGTGGTGACCGAGCCACCCGACGGGGCGACCCTCGAGCTGCTCTCGCTCGCCGACCACTGGGGCGTGCCCCTCACCCTCGAGGTCTGGGGAGCCGAGGTCGCGGGCGCCTCCGTGCCCTCGGCGGCTGCGCACGCCGAGCGGCTGGCCCAGGCCCTCGACGAGCCCGGGGTCAAGGTGTTGCCTGTCCCGGTCGACTTCGCCCACACCCGTACCCTGGTGGAGGTCGCGGGCGAGGTCGTCGCGTGGACGGTGTGACCCCCGGCAGGAAGGAGCAAGGGGGCTGTGCTGACCGGGCGCCGGCGGGTCGAGACCAGGGGTCTGCCGTTCGTCGGCTTCGCCTGCGTGATGGCGATCTGGTTGCTGGCCCCGTTGCTCCTCGCCGATCGGGTGGCGCAGGACGCGGTGCCCTTCGTCGTGGCCGGTGAGCTCGTCTCGTCCGATCCGGGGGCCGTCTACGCCACCGACGCCACCGACCTCTACGACCTGCCACCGGCATTCGCCGAGCGCTCCTGCGAGCTGACACCGCCCGACCGCCGGTGCTCGGACGTCAACGTGGCGTTCCTCAGCCCACCCCAGACGCTCCCGTTCCTCGATGCCCTCGCTCGTCTCGGGTCGGGCGAGCTGGGCATCCTGGTGATGCGCCTGCTCGGCGCCGGCGCGCTCGTGGCCGGCATGGTGGTGCTGTGGCGCAGGCTCGCCCACCGCACGCGGCGCGCTCCCGTGCTGCTGCTGGTGACCGCGCTGGTCCTCACCCCTTTCGCCACCGTGCCGGTGGCCCTCGGGCAGACCTCCCCGCTGCTGTTCCTCTCGGCGGCGATGGGGGTGGGCATCGCCGAGCGGGCTCGGGGACGGGCCGCGTTCGTGCTGGTGTGGTGTGCCACGATCGTGACCAAGCTGGTCCCGGCCGCGATGGGCGTCGTGCTCGTGGCCCAGCGCCGCTGGCGCACCCTGGCGTGGGCAGCCGGCGTGCTGGTCGTGCTCACGGCGCTGACCGCCGTGCTCTACCCCGTCGATCTGTTCGGGCAGTTCGTCGAGGCCACCCGCCGGACCACCGAGCTCACCATCAGCCACCACTTCAACCGGGCTGCCGACGGGCTCCTGCGTCGGTGGTGGCCAGGGTTCGGGAGCGCCCCCTGGCCGATGCTGCTCCTCGGCCTTCGGTTGGCCGTCGTCGCGGTGCTCGGCTGGGTCGGGATGCGCCGGGCCACCGACGACGAGCAGTGGGCCTTCGCCTGGCTGGCTCTGCTGTTCATCTCGCCGCTGCTGTGGGGGCACTACCTGTGGGTGGTGCCCGGGGCCCTGGGTCTGGCGCTGGCGAGCCGGCCGCAGCTCGACGACCGCATGCTGGCATTGCTGCCGGGGTTCAGCCTGGCCGTGAGCGCCTTCGCCACCCCCAACGTGTTCCAGGGGCCGCTGCCGTGGTTGCAACTCGTCACGCTGGTGGCGGCGCTGGTGGTGGTGGCGCTGCTACCGCGGTCTGATCCGGTCGCGAGCGCCGTCGCTCGTACTCACACTCGACCGCAAAACGAGAACGTGTTATAGTCCGCGGACGCGCTCGGTCGCCGCCGGAACCAGGGCAGCGACGGCTTCCCAGTGAACGGCTCCCCAGTGAAAGGACCTGGCATGGAATTCGGCGTGTTCGCCCAGCTCTTCGTCCCCCGGTACGAGCGCGACGTCGACCCGATGGCGGAGCACAAGCGCATCATGCGCAACGTCGAGGTCGGCATCGCTGCGGACCGTACCGGCATCAAGTACGTCTGGTGTCCGGAACACCACTTCCTCGACGAGTACAGCCACATGCCCGGGCCCGAGGTCTACCTGTCGTTCATCGCCGCGCAGACCGAGCGGGTGCACGTCGGCTCGGCCATCTTCAACATCACGCCGAAGGTGAACCACCCCGCCCGGGTGGCTGAGACCGTGGCGTTGCTCGACCACGTCACCAACGGTCGCTTCGAGTTCGGCACCGGGCGTGGCTCGTCGACCACCGAGGTCTACGGCTTCGACATTGACGATCTCGACGAGACCACAGCCATGTGGGACGAGGCGGTGCGGGAGATCCCCAAGATGTGGAAGCCGGGCCCCTACTCCTACGAGGGCCGGTACTTCCGGATGCCCGAGCGCGAGGTGTTCCCCAAGCCCTACGGCGCGGCGCACCCGCCGATGTGGGTGGCGGCCGGCAGCCCCGGCACCTTCTCGAAGGCCGGCAGCATGGGTCTCGGTGCGTTCTGCTTCACCCACGGCACGCCGAGCAAGATCGAGCCGCTCATCAAGTCCTACAAGGACGCGGTGGCCGACGCGACACCCGTCGGGGACTACGTGAACGACAACATCATGGTGGTCACCAACATGCTCTGCATGGAAGACCGCGAGAAGGCTTTCGAGACCGCGGTCAACATGGGGATGAACTACTACACGAGCCTCCAGATGCACTGGCTCGACAACATCCCCAAGCCCGAGGGTTTCCCTCAGTGGCCCGAGCTGGTGCCCGAGCCCACCATCGACCAGCTGAAGAAGGCGGTGGAGATCGGCATGGTGGTCGTGGGCGACCCCGACGACTGTGCCAAGGCCGTCCAGCGGTGGGTCGACATCGGGGCCGATCAGCTCTGCTTCAGCCCGACCACCAACAACCTCCCCGCGGAGGTGGTGATCGAGTCCATGGAGCTGTTCGGCAAGGAAGTGATCCCGCAGTTCGACAAGGACCCGGTCCATCGCAGCACCCGGATGCGGGAGAAGGCCGGGTATAGGCTCGCCTGAGCACTGTGGCCGAGCTCGACACCTTCAACCTCGCCGACATCTGGGAAGCGGTCGTCCCGCGCGTCGCCGAGCGCGAAGCGCTGGTGGTGGTCGGTGGGCGCCCCGACGGCTCCGACCTCCGGCTGACCTACGCCCAGCTCGATACCCGCGCCAACCAGCTCGCGCACTGGATGGCGGCCCGCGGCGTCGGTGCCGGTCAACACGTCGGGCTCTACCTCACGAACGGCAACGAGTACCTCGAGGCGATGCTCGCGGCCTACAAGCTGCGAGCCGCGCCCATCAACGTCAACTACCGCTACGTCGAAGACGAGCTGCGCTACCTGTTCGACGATGCCGATCTGGTCGGCGTCATCCACGACGCGGGGTTCGCTGAACGGGTCGAGGCGGTGCGCGGTGACCTGCCGAGCATCGGCTGGACCCTGGCGACGGGCGAGGCCTACGAGCAGGCGCTCGCCGGGCAGCCCGGCGAGCCTGACTTCGGTCCCCGCAGCAGCGACGACCCCTACGTGATCT
>NZ_DAIUCK010000053.1:0-21991 GCF_036846205.1 Rhabdothermincola sp.
CCCATACCGCCCCTTCCCCCGGAGCCGCCACCCATCCCCATCGACGTGAGCTGCTCGAAGGTGCGCTCCGGGGTGGTGCCGAGCCCGTCGAGCCAGTCGTCGAGCACGATGACCTCATCGACGTCGTAGGCGCCAGGCTCGTCCGGTTCGTCGATCACCAGTGGCGCGTACAGCGCTCGGTCGAGCTGGAGGCCCATGTGCGGATGGAACCAGTACGTGCCCGCGTGAGGGGCGGTGAAGCGGTAGGTGAAGGTGTCGCCGGGGCGGATCGGGGGCTGGGTCAGCTCGTGCACCCCGTCCATGTCGTTGCGCAAGGCCAGGCCGTGCCAATGGATGGTGGTGTCCTCGGGCAGGTCGTTGCGCAGCACGACTTCCACGGTGTCGCCCACCACCGCACGCAGCGTCGCTCCGGGAGCAGCTCCGTCGTAGGCCCAGGTCTCGATTCGCTGGTTGCCCACCTCCAGCGTGACCGGAGCCGCTCGCAGCTCGCGGCGCACGACCGTCCCCGTCTTCGGTCGGGCCGCCTCCGCGGCCGCGACCGCTGGGTCGGTCGGTCCGATGGTGGCAGGCGGCGCGGAGGAGGCCGATCGCGAACGGCTGCCGGATGAGGAGCAGCCAGCGGCAGCGGCGAGCGCGGTCGTGGCGGCCGCGACCAGGAACCGTCGGCGATCGAGCGGGTGGCCCGTCATGCGCCACTCCTTTCTACGACAGTGTGTCGTAGATCATACCGGGCCCCACCCTGAGTAGGTCAGCGGCAGACGTGGTTGAGGAACGAAGCCAGGTGATGGACCTGGACGGACGATCCGGCAAGGGTCGTCAGGATCGTCATCGTCGAGGCCGCCGCGGGCAGGGTGACCCGGGCCGGGGTGGACGGACGCAGAAGGGCCTCGACCCGGGCAGCGGCACTCAGCGACCGGAACCCCAGCACGCCAGGGGCCGGGGTGGGCGCGCCGAGGAGCGCGACCCGGGCGATCGCCCGGGCCACCAGGGTGCGGGAGCCGACCGCGCTCGCCGCGGTCTCGTCCGCCCACCGTTCGGTGTTGAAACGGACCTGGCGGGCGAGGGGCACGAGGAAGGGGAACGCGGCCGCGCAGGTCTCCACGGCGCGGACGTAGCGGTGATGGGCGTGATCGAGGTGGGCGTGCTCGTGGGCGATCACCGCCCGGCGCTCGTCCCGGCTGAGGGTGCGGACCAACTCATCGCCGAGGATGACCCCACCGGGTGAGCCGGGCACCGCGAACGCCACCGCCCCCGCAGCGGCGACCACCTCCACGCCCTCGACCGGCGCGAACGCCGCCGTCTCCGCTCGGCTCCGGCTGAGGTAGCGCCGTGCCCGGCGGGCGGCGACCACCAGCAGTGCCGCGGCGAGTGCGCCGGCCCATGGCGCGGCGCCGTGGTCGCCGGGGTAGAGCGCGTCGCACCAGCCGAGCCACGACGACACCTCGTGCAGCTCCGAAGCACCGGCCAGCGCCACCAGGGCCAGCGCGGCGGCGACCCCGGCGGCCGCCGCGACGGTCGCCACGGTGAGCACTCGGACGCTCGAAGCCGGCGACGTCACTCTGGGCAGGAACCATCCCGCGGCGACACCGGCGACGACGAGCAACAGCGGGGCGACGAGCAGCACGTTCACCCGTCCAGCTCCTCGAGTGCGGCCCGCAGCGCGGCGGCCTCCTTGGCCGACAGCCCGTCGACGAATCGGCTCATGGTCTCGATCCGATCGGTGCTGGCGGCCAGCGCGGACCGCATCCGGGCCGCGGTGAGCTCAGCTTCGCTGACCGTCGCGGCGTACGTGTAGCCACGGCCCCGCCGGGTCCTGCGGACCAGGCCCTTGTCGACCAGGCGGGTCAGGATGGTGGCGATCGTGGTGTAGGCGAGCTCCCCACCGACACGATCGCGCACCTCGGCCGGGGTCACCGGCCCGTCGGATCGCCACAGGATCTCGAGGATGTCGGCCTCGAGGCTGCCCATCGGGCGACGCTGAGCCATGGTCACACTCCCGGTCGATCGAACCTCTCGGGTGAGCCGAATGACGACAGTCTGTCGTATCCGGTGACGAGACGCCCGGCAGGAGGGCAGCCCGTGTCCCGCGACCTCCGTAACCTCGAAGCGATGACGACCTCGACCGGCAGCGCCCGCCAGCTCACGTTGCTGGTGCTGGCGCTCGTGGGGCTGGCCGCCGGTGGGGCGCTGATGCTCGCCGGCCAGGATCGGGCCGCCCAGGCGATGTGGGTGGCGACCACCATCGTCGGGATCGTGCCGGGAGTCTTCTGGGTCGTGGACGCGGCCCGGCGAGGTCGGCTGGGTGTCGACGTGATCGCGGTCGTCGCCCTCGCCGGCACGCTGGCGGTCGGCGAGTACCTGGCGGGAGCGATCATCACCGTGATGCTGGCCAGCGGGCGGACGCTGGAGGCCAGAGCCGCCGCTCGCGCCGAGCGAGACCTGCGGGCCCTGGTCGGCCGCGCCCCCCGGATCGTGCACCGCTACGTGGACGGCACGATCGCCGACGCCGAGCTGGCCGACGTCCGGCCCGGGGACCTGCTCCTGGTGCGCCCCGGCGAGGTGGTCCCCGTGGACGGCCTCGTCGAGACCGGTGTCGCCGTGATCGACGAGTCGGCACTCACCGGTGAGCCCCTCCCCGTGGAGCACCCGACCTCGGACCCGGTGCGGAGCGGGACGGTGAACGCCGGTGATGCCTTCGACCTCCGGGCCAGCACCACGGCGGAAGACAGCACCTACGCCGGGGTCGTTCGCCTGGTCGAGCAGGCCCAGGCATCGAGCGCGCCGTTCGTGCGCCTGGCCGACCGCTTCGCCGGCTGGTTCCTGCTGGTCACCCTCGTGCTCGCCGCAGGCGCGTGGGCGGTCTCCGGGAATCCGGTCCGGGCGGTCGCGGTGCTGGTGGTGGCGACGCCGTGCCCACTGATCCTCGCCGCGCCGGTGGCGATCGTGGCCGGGCTCTCCCGATCGGCCCGGCTCGGGGTCATCGTCAAGGGCGGTGGGGCGCTCGAGCGCCTCGCCGGGGCGACGGTGCTCCTGTTGGACAAGACGGGCACGCTCACCGAAGGTCGGCCCACGGTCACCGAGGTGATCACCGCCGGTGACCGCTCCGTCGAGGAGCTGCTCCGTGCGGCCGGCTCACTCGAGCAGGTGTCCCCCCATGTCCTGGCGGCCGCCGTGGTTCGCGAGGCCCGCTACCGGGGGATCGACCTGACCCGCCCGGTCGAGGTCGAGGAGATCCCGGCCCAGGGGGTGAGCGGGCGCGTGGACGGGCACGTGGTCTCCGTGGGCAAGGCCAGCTGGATCCTCCCCGACGGTCCCCCGCCGACCTGGGTGCGCGCCGTCAATCGCCGAGCGGATCTCGACGGGGCCCTCACCATGTTCGTGGCGATCGACGGCACCCCGGCCGGCGCGATCGTGCTGGACGATCCCCTGCGCCCCGATGCTCCCCGCACCATCCGGGCGCTGCGTGGCAGCGGCATCCGGCGGGTCGAGATGGTCACGGGTGATCGAGCCGACGTGGCCGAGTCCGTCGGCGCGGTCATCGGCGTCGATGCGGTGCTGGCCGAGCGCAGCCCCACGGAGAAGGTCGAGGCCGTCACCGCCGCACGCCGCTACGGGAGCACCATCATGGTCGGCGACGGGATCAACGACGCCCCCGCGCTCGCCCTGGCCGACGTCGGGGTGGCGATCGGCGCCCGCGGGGCCACCGCCTCCTCCGAAGCTGCCGACGTCGTGCTCACCGTCGACCGCCTCGACCCCCTCGCCGACGGCATCGCCGTCGCCCACCGGGCCCGCTCGATCGCCACGCAGAGCGTGATCGCCGGCATGACCCTCTCCGGCACGGCCATGATCGCCGCCGCGCTCGGCTTCCTCGCCCCCGTCTGGGGGGCCATCCTCCAGGAAGCGATCGACGTGGCCGTCATCCTCAACGCCCTGCGGGCCCTCACCCCCGGCCGCGGGCAGGCCCCCAGGCTCGGCGAAGCCGGTACCGCGGTCGCCAGGCGTTTCAGCACTGAACATCGCCAGCTCCGTCCCGAGCTCGACCGGCTGCGCACCGTCGCCGACGCGCTCGGCACCACGCCGCCCGACGACGCCGTCGATCAGGTGAAGCAGGTCCATCACTTCCTCGCCGCGGAGCTGCTCCCCCACGAGGAAGCGGAAGACGCGGCGCTGTACCCCGAAGTCGCCGCGGTGTTGGGAGGGACCGACCCGACCGGGGCGATGTCCCGTGGCCACGTCGAGATCGCGCACCAGGTCAATCGCCTCGGCCGGCTCCTCGACCAGCTTCCCGACACCGGGCCCGACGAGGAGGATGTCCTGGAGATGCGCCGCATCCTCTACGGGCTCCATGCGATCCTGCGCCTCCACTTCGCCCAGGAGGAGCAGAGCTACCTCTCCCTCGCCGGCCCGGAACCCGAGGCCGGCGGGAACGGCTCAGCCGCTGGTGGGGTGACCTGACGGGGACGTCGCCGGCAGGCGGAGACGGGAGCTGGAAGCGACGGTGTTCACCGACGCATCGGCGGGAGGCGCGTGCCTGAAGCCCATCATCGCCGGCGCGGTGCTCGCTCGATCGTCACTGGTCAGGGTCAGGCGGATCCGATGGTGTCGCGCGAAGCGCCGGGCGTTCGGAACCAGGGGGATGCGGTAGGTGACGAGCGAGTTCGGCGGGACCGGCTCCGCGCTCGTGAGCGTGAGCACCGGTCGTCCTGGTCTGCTCGCCTCCTCGTCCACGGCCCGCAGGCTGGCACGCAGCCAACCCGCGGTCACGTCCTCGGCCTGGTCGTCCTCGTCGACGTCCTGGAGGGTGACCAGCCAGTGGGTGTCCAGGGCGCTGATCCGGGCGTCCAGGACGAGCTCCATCTCACCCACCACGTCGAGATCGTCCGCCAGCGGAGGAGTCTCCCAGGCCAACATCGACGGCAGCATCGGCTCCGGAGCCCCCCTCGGCCGCTCGGCGCCGTCGGGGACGAACAGGTAGCGTCGCTCGCCCGGCGAGGGGTCCGTGGCCGCGAGGAGGCCGTCAGAGCGGAGCGCGTAGTCGATGATGGTGGCCTCGGGCGGCGGCCAGGTCTCGGCGGTGCGGAACTCCTCCGCACCGGGCATCCAGTACCGCACCGGTGGACCGTCGAGCACGCCGGTGTCCACGCCCTTCAACCAATGGTCGAACCAGGCCAGCGCCTCCACGTGCATGCTCTCCCACGGCCAGGTGAGCCCGTTCTTCCCGAGCAGGCCCATGCGCAGCGGCACCCGACCCTCGAGGGACTCCCAGAGGGTGAAGGTGCTGGGGAGATGGAGTGGGACGTTCTCCCAGTCGCAGAACAGGTAGACGGGCACCGAGATCCGCCTCGCCGCCTCCGCGAGGTTGCGATCCTCCCACCAACCGTCGCGCACGGGACGGCTCACGGCTTCGGTCCAGAGCCGATCGAAGGGATCGCTGGGATACGAGGCCCGCATCACCGCCCCCAGCGCGGAGACCGCCGCTTCACCGTTGAGATGCTCGAACCGTTGGTGGACCGCCGGGCTCTTCAACACCTCCTCGAGGACATCGACGACCCGGTTGCGGAACAGGTGCTCCTTCTTCCCGGCGAGGATCCCCACCCCGGCCAGCCACGCCGACGCGAAGGTCGAGCTCAGCACACCGTGGTGCCAGATCGCCTCGTACAGCTCGGCGGTGGCCGCGCCGGGGAAGATCGCCTTCAGATGAGGCGGGCAGTGCCCGGCCGCCGCGAGCTGGGTCATGCCGAAGTAGCTGATGCCGATCATCCCGACGTTCCCGTCGCACCACGGCTGGCCGGCCACCCACTCCACCACGTCCGCGAGGTCTCGCTGCTCCT
Organism: Rhabdothermincola sp.; assembly: GCF_036846205.1. Classification (NCBI taxonomy): domain Bacteria; kingdom Bacillati; phylum Actinomycetota; class Acidimicrobiia; order Acidimicrobiales; family Iamiaceae; genus Rhabdothermincola; species Rhabdothermincola sp. The sequence goes on from NZ_DAIUCK010000053.1 coordinate 5,832, forward strand.
CCGGGCCGAGCATGGTGTAGGTCCCGCCTGATCCGCCCGTGCCGCGCACGTCGACGATCACGTGCCCGTAGCCGCGGGGAACCCAGAAGTCGGAGGCGCCGGCTTCGACGAACCCGAGTGGTGCACCGCTGTTCTGGATCTCCCGCGGGTAGCACGACGCTGCCACCAGCGCCGGCACCGGCTCGGGGGCATCGGGACGAAGCACGTCCGCCAGCAGCACCGTCCCGTCGCGCACGACGATCTCCGTGTCGAACTGCTCGATGATGCCGTACGCGGGCGGCGAGAGGTTGCGGTAGCTCCGCCCGGTCGTCTGGGGGCCGTTGAGCCGCCGTTGCCCTGGATCGGTCCCCGCTGCGCTCACCGCCATGCCACCCTCCACGAGCCCCTGCCGACGGCGCAATTTCATCACACATTGAAATCGGATTCAATGCATGATGAATCGATGAGCGAACGGAACCGGCGGGGGTCCGGCCACGGACCCAGGGAGAGCCGAGGCGTGGTCCTCGACCGGATCGTGGCGGCCGCGCGGCGATCGTTCTCCGAGAACGGCTGGGCCGGCACCTCGATGCGAGCGGTCGCCCACGACGCAGGCGTGGATCCCGCCCTCGTCCACTACTACTTCTCCGGCAAGGACGCGCTGCTCGACGCGTGCCTCCAGCCCCCCGAGGGGTTCCTCGAGCGCATCGGCGCCGCTCAGACCACGCCGATGCGTGCTCGGGGTGCGGCTCTCGTGGACCTGCTGCTGGACACCTGGGAGGATCCGGCTGCCGCGCAGGTGCTGCGCTCGATCCTGCTCACCGCGGCCCACGAGCCCGTCGCCCGGGGCCGACTGGAGTCGCTGATCGCACAGGCCATGGTGGGCGCGGTGGCCGAGCGCCTCGACAGCGACGACCGGTTGTATCGGGCCTGCCTCGTGAGCAGCCAGCTCGTCGGGCTCGCCTTCCTCCGGTACGTCTGGCGCGTCGAGCCGCTGGCCTCGACGGCCAGGGAGCGGGTGACGGCCGCGATCGGACCGACCATCCAGCGCTACCTCAGCGGGCCACTCGAGGTCCGGTAGCCGGCCCGAGCCCCGGGCGACCCTGGCACCGCCTCGGTTCCGTTTAGGTTCGTGGGCGTGAGCGACGAGCCAGCGACCACACCGGCCCGACGAGCCCCGCGCCTGAGCCGCAACGTGTACGTCGTCTCCGCGGTGTCGTTCTTCCAGGACACGGCCTCGGAGCTGCTCTACCCGATCCTGCCGTTCTTCGTGACCGGGGTGCTCGGTGCACCCCCGGCCGTCCTCGGGTTGATCGAGGGCCTGGCGGATGGCACGGCGTCAGCCATGAAGGCCGCGTCGGGCCGGCTGGCGGATCTCCGTCACCGCCGGCCTCTCGTGGCCGCCGGCTACGGCATCTCCGCGCTCGGCAAGGCGCTGCTCGCCCTCGCCGGGGCATGGCCGATGGTGCTCGCCGCCCGGTTCACCGACCGGGTCGGCAAGGGCCTGCGGGGGCCACCCCGCGACGCGATCATCGCCGACGACACCACCCCCGCGAACCGGGGCCGGGCGTTCGGCTTCCATCGCGCCGCCGACACCGCCGGTGCCGTCGTCGGCCCCCTCATCGGCCTGGGCCTGTTCGAGCTCGTCGACGGGGACTTCCGGCCGCTGCTGTGGATCGCCGTCATCCCCGCGGTGCTCAGCGTGACCCTCGTGTTCCTGGTCCGCGAACGCCCCCACCCGGGCCTCGGCAACCGCCGAGCCTGGTCGCTGCGCGGCCTCCCCCGCCGGTACTGGAGGGTCATCACCCTGATCGGTCTGTTCGCGCTCGTGAACTTCCCCGACACCCTGCTGCTGCTGCGCGCCGACGAGCTCGGCTACGGCTTCGCCGGGGTCGTGGCGCTCTACGTCCTCTACAACCTCTCCTACGCGGTGCTGTCCTACCCCGCTGGTCTCGGCTCCGACCGCCGCAGCCGCCGGGTCGTGTTCGCCGCCGGCCTCGGCCTGTTCGCCGTCGCGTACCTCGGGTTCGGCCTGGCCGGCACCCCCGGCTGGCTGTGGGTGCTGTTCCCGATCTACGGCGGCTACACCGCGCTCACCGACGGCATCAGCCGCGCCTGGGTCGCGGACCTCGCCCCGGCCGACAACCGGGGCACGGCGCTCGGCATCCACGCCGCCATCTCCGGTGTCGGCCTCCTCATCGCCGGCGTGTGGGCCGGCCTCGCCTGGGGCGACAACGGGCGCATCCCGTTCCTGATCTCCGGCACCGCCACCGCGATCCTGGCGGTGGTCCTGCTCACCGCCAGGCGGCTGTTCGCCTCGGCGGACCTGCGCCCCGCGACCTGAGCATCCCACACCCCACCACGGCTACGGCCGCGGGAGGTCGTTGCCGGGCCGCGTTCGCCGCCACGGGCCGGGGGAACGGTCAGCGGGCGACGCGGTCGAGGAAGTCGAGGAGCAGGCCGTTGACCGCGTGCGGGGCTTCCATGTTCACCATGTGCCCGGCGCCGTCGATCGTGTGGTGCTCGGCGTGTGGGATCCGCTCGGCGAGGATGCGGGACATCTCCCGGAAGCAAGGGACGTCGAGCGCACCGACGATCACCAGGGTCGGGATGTCGATGGTGTGGAGTCGTTCCAGCGGGCGCGGCTCGACGCGTCGGTGGGGATCGCGTCCCAGCCAGTGCTGACCGGGATAGTCCTCGACCATCGCGCGCAGCTCAGCCTCGATCTCCGGGTGCCGCCAGACCGCGGCGAAGAGCGGGTGGGCTAGCCACGCCGCCCGGCCGGCCCTGACGCCTCCCTCGGCGACCGCGGCGTTCAGGTCGTCGAGCCCCGCGAGCGACTCGGGATCCCAGGCCACGCCGTCGAGCAGCGCGTCGAGCACGACGAGGGCGCGGACCCGCGACGGTGCGGCGAGCGCGGTCTGCAGCGCGACCTGCCCTCCGAAGGACAACCCGACGACCGCCGCGGTCTCGACGCTGAGGTGGTCGAGCACCGCCACGAGGTCCTCGTGGTGCACGTAGGGAACGGCCGGGTCGAGCTCGCCGGAGCGACCGAAGCCCCGGCAGTCGTAGCGGATCACCTGGTAGCGGCGGGTGAGGTCGGGGACCCATCGTGTTCGTCGCGCTGGTCATCGGGTTCTTCGGGCTGTGTGTCGCCTAAGTCCGGGCGTGTGATCGGATGATCCGCGCCAGCGACGACGCTCCCGCGGACCTTGCCGACCAGGCAGCCGAAACGGTGGGGGTCGATCGATGACCGCCGACGACGTGATCGGTCTCGTGCTGGCGGTGGCCTTGGCGGCGTACCTGCTACCCGCAGATGTTCAAGAGACAGGACACCTTCATCAAGCTCGTCGAGCAGGGTGACTGAGCCCAACGGGACCCGCGAGGAGCCATCACGACCCTCCGTCGGCAGCGGTGGAGCACGGCACGACCGCAATGGTCGGCGGCCATGAGATCTGCGGGTAGACGAACACAGACACGCACCGTGGGTGGCCCCTGGGCTTTTCGCGCGGGTGGTCATCGCACGCGCGGTTGACGTTCCACCGAGTGGCGTAGAACCCGGCGGGTTCCACCACTGTGGGTACTCCTCCCGGTCGAATGGCCGCTGCTGACGCCGAGGACTCCGACCCGGATCGCGTGGTGTGCCACAGCAGAAGCCGGGCCCGAGCTCATCCGACTCGCGCAGTTCTGCGCCGGTGGCGCGCCGAGATCCTCGCCCACCACCACTGCAGCAGGCAACGGACCCGTCGACGCAGCCAACCTGCTCTGGGTCACGACCAGCATCACTGGCCTCACTCCGCGGAAGCCCTGCTGCCTGGCGTAGGTGTTACGCGACCAGCAGGCTCCCCCTCATAACCCTCATTATCCGTATACTTCTCTACGGTTCATGAAAGTAACTGCGCCGTCCCTCGCCCCCATGCTCCGGTCCGAGACCCAGGGCCGGCTCCTGGCGCGCATCCTCGCCGACCCCGCGAAGGAGTACAACCTCACCGAGCTCGTCGAGTGGACCGGGTCGAGCATGCCCACCGTGTCTCGCGAGGTCGACCGAGCCGAGCAGGCTGGGATCGTCACCTCGCGCAAAGTCGGGCCCACGCGCCTCGTGCGGGCCAACCCGGACCACCCGCTCTACCCGGCTGTCCGGCAACTCATCCTCGGTACCTACGGGCCCCCGGCTGTCATCGCCGAGACCTTCGCCGACCTCGCCGGCGCGGAGGCCGTCGTGCTCTTCGGGTCATGGGCAGCTCGCTTTCTCGGTCGGCCCGGCCGCGCACCCAACGACATCGACGTACTCGTCATCGGCGAGGTGGATCTCGACGCCATGCACGACGCTGCCGACGCCGCCGAGCACCAGATCGGCCTTCCGGTGCAGGTCACCGCCCGCACCCGCCAAGCATGGCTCGACGCAGACGAGAGCTTCATCCGCGAGGTCCGCTCCCGGCCGATCGTCCCCGTCCTCGTCGACGACCGAGCCGCCACGCTGGCCGCGGACCTCGAGCAACTCCGTCACCAGCGGGAACCCACACCATGACCTGGGCACGGGGACGCGAGGTCATCCAGAGACTCATCGACGATGGACACGTCGAGAGGGTCGAGGCGTCCACCGGTGTCGCGCACCGCCTCCTGCGCGACGCCGAAGCCCACGTGCGCCTCGCGAACCTCGGCCTCGAAGACGATCCGGCCGGCGCACTGCAGCTCAGCTACGACGCCGCCCGCAAAGCGTCCGCTGCACTCCTCGCGGTCCAAGGACTGCGAGCGACCACGCGGGGTTGACATATAGCGGTGATCGATGCCGTCCGCGCACAGTTCAACGACCGCGGTGGCCTACCTGTGTTCGGGCAGATCAACCGGCTTCGGCGGCGACGGAACGAGACCGAGTACCCCTCGCCCACCACACCGGGCGTCACGACCGAGGAAGCCATCCAGGCGCTCGCCGTCGCTCGGGACGCGATCGACGGCGCCAAGAGGCTCATCGACACCGGTCGCCTCGGCCCGTTCGCCTGACCCGGTCTGGCATACGCAGACAGCGCCCTGCTGCGAGGAGCTGTTCTCGGTGGGCGATGGGGGACTCGAACCCTCGACCTCTGCCGTGTGAAGGCAGCGCTCTAGCCGTCTGAGCTAATCGCCCGCTGGCACGGGTCACTCTAGCGAAGGGCCTCCCACCCCGCCCACCGTGCGCCGGTGCCGCGCCCGGCAGCCCGGCCACGCTCAATCAGCGACCGGCTCGCGCCGCCACTCCGGCTCCGCCCCGTGCGCGCCCGTCGGCCCGTCGGGGACCAGCCGCTTGATGACCCGGGCCGGCGCGCCGACCGCCACGGAGTGGTCCGGCAGGTCCCCGGTCACCACGCTGTTCGCCCCCACCACCACGTGGCGGCCGATGCGCGCCCCGGGCAGCACCACCACCCCGTGCCCCAACCACGACCCGTCGCCGATCGTCACGGGGGCCTCCGGCTGATACTGGCGGGAGATCGGCACCGAGAGGTCCTCGTAGCCGTGGTTCATGTCCGTGATGTGCACGTGGTGGCCGGTCCACACGTCGTCGCCGATCTCGATGGACTGGTGCGCCACGATGCTGCTGCCCCGCCCGATGAGGCAGCGGTCGCCGATCGAAAGCACCCGGGACGCCAACCCGGGCTGGTCCGGCATCCACCCTGCGGACAGCGTCACCCCCGGGTTCACCACCGTGCCCGCGCCCAGGTGGATGGCGTGCAGGTTCACGTGCGAGCCGAACGGGAAGCACACGATCGTCCCGTCACCGAAGGACCCGAACCGCCGAGCGGTCGGGGTCCGTGGCCCGATCGCCCCCGCCGCGCACACCACCCGCCACGACCAGCGCACGAGCTCGCCGGTCACGGTCAGCAACTCGCTGTAGAGACGGTTGCGCCAGGTCGGCGGCAGGGGGTCCCGATCGAGCATCGCCGCACGCTACTTCCCGCCACCGGTGGGGTGCCCCCGACGCCCAGGCCAGCGGCACGAAGCCCGTCGAGCCCACCGAGCGAGCCCGCCGGTCAGTAGCTGCGCAGCTCGACCACGTTGCCGTCGGGGTCCCGCACGTACAGCGCCCGGGCCACACCTCGAGCCCCCCAGCGATCGTCCGGCCCGTCGACCACCTCGAACCGCTCCGACGCGGCCAGGGCGTCGAGGTCGGTGCCCGCCTCGAGCACCAGGCACAGATGGTGCACGTTCTCGCCCGAGCGCTCGACCTCCAGCAGATCGATGACCGTGCGCTCGTCCACCCGCACCGACGGGAAGAGGACCTCCCCGCGCTCCCACTCCTCGACCCGCACCGGCTCCAGGCCGAGCTCACCGGCGTAGAACTCGAGGGCCCGCCTGGGATCGGCGACGTTCAGCACGATGTGGTCCAAGCCCACGACCTTCACCCGAGCCAGGGTAGGCGGCGCGCCGGGCGCAACCCGCAGACACGCCCCTCGCGCCGGTCACGCCTGCAGGCACAGGCGGAGCTTGTCGCTCTGCAGGTCGAACGGCGTGCTGCCCGTCGGGCAGGGCCGGCCGAGATCGGTGACCTGGGTGATCCGGCTCGCCCCCTGCTGGTCGCACGAGCCGGCGGGCACCGGCAGCAGCCGGCCCCCAGCGGACACGATCAGCACGCACTGGCCGGGTTCGAAGCGCACCGTGCCGGCACCGGTCTCCACCGCCACCCCGGGATCCGCTGCGTGTGGGTCCCCACCCCGGTTCGCGTACGCGGTGATGACCAGCACCGCCAGCAGCACGACCCCGAGCACCACGACGGGACCGAAGCGCAGCAGCGGAGCGTGGCGCGCCGGGACCTCGAAGCCCGGCGCGGCGAACGGCAGGTCCTCGCCCGCCCGGATGGTCGTGGTGCGCGCCGGTCGCGGTGGGCCACCGGCAGGCCGCTCCCACACCGGCCGATCCCCACGCAGCTCCGCGTCGTACGCCGCCCGCCGGGCCGGGTTGCGCAGCACCTCCCAGGCGGCGTTGACCTCCTGCATGCGGAACGCCGCCGCCTCCCGCTCCGCCGGCGGCGAGGAGGCGTGACGATCGGGGTGGTAGCGCAGCGCCCGCTCCACATAGGCCCGCTTGATCTCGTCGTGGCTGGCGTCCGCTCGCACCCCCAGGATCTCGTAGTGGGTGGCCGTGTCGCCTCCTCTCCGGCCGGTCACGCCCTCAGAACAGCTCGATGTCGCCGAGCACCACATACCACTGCTCGAGCGGTGGCATTTCCGTCTGGCACACCGAGCGCCAGGTCAGGATCGGGCCCTGCCGGGGCAGCGGCACGAAGCGGTGCCGTGGCCGCCAGCCCCGCTCGATACGGATGAGGTAGTCGGCGCCGGTCACCCCCTCCAGCTCGGCGAGCAGCGCCCGCTCCGCCCGCCGATCCCCCGGGGGTACCAGGACCTCCGCCACCACCGCCTCGACCGCCGCGCCCCGCGGTCGCAGCCGGTACACCACCAGACCCTCGCCCGGCGACGATCCACGCAGCAGGACCCGGTACTGCAGCGGCTCCAGCCCGTACCGCCAGGCGAGGAACCCGGGGCTGCGGTTCGTGGTGATCCCGGGCGCCGGGGGCTGGGCGTCGAGCAGCCCGGCGACCGACCGGTCGGCGAACACCGCGGCGGGCTGCTCCCCCGCCGGCGCGGGCAGCGACCACTTCCCCGCCGGCACCCGGGCCCGCAGCATCCGCATCAGCGCTGCCGGGCTCGACGGGCGCACCTTGACCGGTGGCCGGCCCACCACCTGCCAACCCATCTTCAGGTAGCCGGGGCGGCTCTGGGAGTTGGGGGTGTTGTAGACGAAGTCGACCCCCTCCTCCTGCAGCTCGGCCAGCGCGCCGAGCGTCAGGGTGGTGAAGATCCCCCGCCCCTGGAACTCGGGATGGGTGGCGGTGTCGACGGCCCGCACCGCCCGGGCCACCGAGCCGTCGGCGCGGCGGAACTCCCAGCGCAGGAAGGTGCGGAACCCCGCCAGGCGCCCCCCGACCTCGGCCACCCACATCGGCGAGCGACCGAATGGGTTGTCCAGGTGCTTCCACCGGAACAGCGCCTCGTTCGGCTCGCCGGCCCGCCAGCCCAGCGCGGCCGAGGCCAGCTCGATGACGGCCCCCAGCTCGTCGTCACGGGCCCGGCGCACGACGACCTCGCCGTTCACCGCTTCCTTCGCGGTCTCCTTCGCGGTCTCCTTCGCTGGCTCGGCCGGGCTCACGAACCCATCTTCGCAGGCCCGCGCCGCGGCGGAGGCCGCCCGGGGCCGGCCACTAGACTTCCGCCGATGTCGACCCGACCCGCCGGGCGCTGGGTCCGGTCCGAGGATGTGCTCTGGCGTCACCTGCCCGACGGTGTGCTGCTGCTCACGGCCCGTCTCTCCGAGCCGCTCGCGGTGCGCGGTTCGGCCGCGGTGCCCGTCTGGGAGCACCTGGCGGAACCTGCCCGCGCCGAGGAGCTGGTGGCCGCGGTGGTGGCCGAGGCAGCCGCGGGGCCCGAGGGGGCGGCGCCGCTGGCGGTCGACCCGGCGATCGTCGCCGCCGACGTGGATCAGGTGCTCGACTCGCTGATCGGCTGCGGTGCCGTCGAGCCGGCGGGCCGATGACCCCGAGCGCCGGCCGGGCCGACCTCCTGCTCGACGCGCTGGCCGCGTACGGGCTGGCCGCGCCCGGGCTGGCGGAGCACCCGGCCACACCCGCCGCCCCCCTCGACCCCGGAGCGTGGACCGAGCTGCTCTCCGGGGCACGGGCCGAGCGGCTCGACCCGGTGCTGGCGTGGGCGATCGCCCTGGGTGACTGGCCGGCCACCGTCGAGCAGCGGGAGCAGATCTACGAACGCCATCGCAGCTCCATGGCCTCCGCCCTGGCCCTCGAACGGCTCCTGCTCGAGCTCCACGCGGCGTTCACCCGCGAGGGGATCGACCACCGGGTCCTCAAAGGCCCGGCCCTCGCCCACCTCGACACCCCGGACCCCTCGTGGCGGGCATTCGGGGACCTCGACCTGCTCGTCGCGCCGGCGCAGCTCGCCCTCGCCGGCCGGGTGCTCGCCGATCGGGGCGGGCGGCGGCGGTACCCGGAACCCCGTCCCGGCTTCGACCGGCGATTCTCCAAGGGGATGGCCTTCGTGCTGCCGGACGGGCACGAGATCGACCTGCACCGCACCCTCTGCCAAGGGCCTTTCGGGCTGACCATCGACCCGGACGAGCTGCTCGACGGCACCGAGACCTTCACCGTCGCCGGGGTGGCCCTGCCCGCTCTCGACCGGCCTCGCCGGTTCCTGCACGCCTGCATCCACGCGGTGCTCGGCCAACCCTCGCCGCGCCGCAACCAGCTCCGCGACGTGGCCCTCACCTGCCCCCGCTCGGCGGGGAGACTCCTCGACGCCCTGGCTCTGGCCGAGCGCTGGCAGGTCGGCACCGTGGTGGCCTCCGCGGTCGACGACACGAGCGCTCGGCTGGGCTGGGTACCACCGGCGGCGCTGCTCGCCTGGCGCGCCGCCACCCACCCCTCGCGCCAGGACCGCTGGCGCCTCGAGGGCTACCGCGACACCCCTCGGGCACCGGTGCTGCGGGCGCTCACCTCGATGGCCGCGCTCCCCGGGGTGCGCGACAAGCTGGCCTACGGCCTGGCGGTCGCCGCCCCCCGCACCGCTCGCGGCGCCACCGTCCCGGATCGGGCCCGCCAGGCGCTCCGAGCCCTGACCGGCCAGCCCCGGAGGTGAGCACCGTGCCGGCACGACCGCGACCGGACCTGCGCGAGCTGCCCGTCGATGGGCATCTGGTGCTCTACGACCCGATCGAGCGGGTCAGCCACCTGCTGAACGAGACCGCCACCGCCATCTGGATCGCGTGGCGTGACGCACCCGACGACCCCGGCACCATCGCCGAGGCGCTCGCCGCCCGATACGGCGCCCCGGTCGAGCAGGTCCGACGGGACGTCGACGCCGCCCTGGCCGGCTTCGAAGAGCTCGGCCTGCTCGGCGACCCGCCCTCGGCGACGTTCCGCCCCCCGCAGTGGGGCCACGCCGAGGACGCGGAGCCGGAAGCGCCCCGGCCCGACGCCGCGGCCACGACGCTCGCCGGCCGGTTCGCCGCCCTGGACCACCGCTTCGAGGTGGCCACGACCGACCCGGCGCTGGCCGCGGCCGTACACGCCGCCCTGGCCGAGATGGCCGACGACGAGCCCGGCGGCCAGCAGGGCGCGGACCGCCCGCGCTACGAGCTGGTGACCGAGGGCGACCGGGTGTCGGTGCTGCTCGACGGGCGGGTGCTGCGAGCCGCAGCCGGGCCCGACGAAGCGATGGCGTTCCTGTTCTGGCACGTGCACCGCCAGGCGTTGCAACGAACCGATCGGCTGGTGCGGTTGCACGCCTCGGCGATCCGGGTGGGCGACGTGGTGGTGGCGCTGCCCGCCCCGCCCGAATCCGGCAAGTCCACGCTGGTGGCCGGGCTGGTCCGCCGCGGCCACCGCTACGTGACCGACGAAGGGGTGGCGTTCGACCCCGCCACCTTCGAGGTGACGCCGCTGCCGCTGCCCATCACCCTCGACGAGGGGTCCTGGCCCCTGTTCCCCGAGGTCGGCCAACCACCGTCGACCGCAGCGGGTTCGCTGGCCGTCGAGCCCGGCCGCCTGCAACCCCGAGCGCAGCAGCCGGGCGGCGATGACCGGTCACCGGCCCGGCTGGGGATCTGTGTGTTCCACCGGTTCCGTCCCGGGACCGCTACGGAGCTGCGCCGAGTCGAGCCGCCCGAAGCACTGGTGCTGCTGCTGGAGAACGCGTTCGGGCTCGACGACGCCGACGACGCACGCTTCGAGGCCCTGATCAGGGTGGCCCGCACGGTGCCGTGCTGGGCACTCGAACACGGCGGGCTGGACCAGGCGATCAGCGCCGTCGAGAACGTGATCGCGACACTGGACCGCGAGCCGCGCTGACCCGCGGCCGGCCAGCCGACCCGCTCAGGTGATCTCGGCCCGGCGGCGCTTCCGTTCGGCGAGCAGGAGCAGACCGCCGACAACCACCAGGCCGAGGCCGATCTTGACGAAGCCCAGTACGTCCGCACCCGTGCGGGGCAACGGGCCGGGCTGCGGGCGCAGGGTGATGGGTGTGGTGCTGGTGATCGTGAGCAGGTTGCTCATGATCACCCCGCCGCACTTCACGATCACCGTGTACTCACCGGCCGGCAGCGGAGGGATCTGGGCCACGAACTGGAAGGGGCCGTCCTTGTCGTTCTTCACCATGCCACTGCCGATGAAGATCTCCTGACCGCCGACCAGGATGAAGCCCTCCACCGGCACGTTCGGCGGGCACCCCACCCCGCTGATGGTGGTGCTGCCACCCGTGTCTGGGAGGGTCGCCGGGTCGAGCTGGAAGCCAGGTTGACCAGGCACGTACTGCGCGTGGGCGACGGCACCGGTCGCCAGGACCAGGGCCAGTGCCAGAACCACTATCCGTCGTGCCACGCGTCTCCCTCCGCCAAGCGAGATGAGGGTGCCAGTCTGGCGCACCACCGACCAGGAATCCAGCATCACCGGCCCACTCGGCGCAGCCGGCGACACCCGCAGCGTAGTGCACAGTGTTCGGCCTGGCCATCACCTCTTGATCGAAGAGCCGCGCGACCCACCGCGTCCCGGCCTCGGGACCCATCCGGAGGTGCCACGGTCCGGTCCGTCCGACCCATCCTCGGGCCTGGTTCACGGGTCGGGGAACCGGCGGCTGTCCCGGCACACACCGTCGGGCTCCACGAGACCGGCTCGCCTGCACGCTGCACGGTCGAGCGGCTACTGTTCGGCTCGGACGCAACCGGGGGCGTGACCGGGGCTGGCGACCCCGGCCATCGGGGCAATGGGGAGGAGTGACGTCGGTGGGACCGCAGGTGGGTCACTTCCTGGAACGCCACCGCACCGCGGTGCAGGTCGCGCTCGACTGCCTGGCGTGGATCGTCGCCGTCCCCTTGGCGCTGGTCCTGCGCTACGAGTTCGAGACCACGGCGAACGAATGGGGGCCCTTCACCCCCTCAGGCCTTCTGGCCCAGATCCTGCTGGCGTGCGCCATCCAGTGCGCGCTCGGGTTGGCGTTCGGCCTCTACCGGGGGCTCTGGCGCTACGGCTCCTTCGACGAAGTTGCCCACCTCGCCCGCTCCACCGTCGTCGTGACGGTGTGCCTGGCGGTGATCAACGCCATCCTCACCCACCAGCTGGTCCCCATGAGCGTGGTCTTCTTCGCCGGCGTCATCGCGCTCGTGCTGATGTCGGCCGTGCGCTACCTGTGGCGGCTGTCGCTCGAGCGGCGGAACCGGCCGAAGGAGGCCGACGCAGCGCCGGTGCTCATCTTCGGCGCCGGTGAAGGTGCCGTGCAGCTGCTCACCTCGATGCTGCGCAACCCGAACAGCCCCTACCTGCCCGTCGGGCTGCTCGACGACAACCCGAGCAAGCGCAAGCTGCGCATCATGGGCGTGCCCGTGCTCGGCAACCGGTCCACCATCGCCGAGGCCGTCCGCCGCACCGGTGCCACCACCCTGATCCTGGCGGTGCCCAGCGCGGGTCCGGAGCTGGTCCGCGAGCTGAGCGACGTGGCCCTGGACCTCGGGGTGGACCTGAAGATCCTGCCCCCGCTCGACGAGCTGCTCGACGGGGTCGTCGGGGTGGGCGACCTGCGCCCCGTCACCGAAGCGGACCTGCTCGGCCGTCACCTCATCGACACTGACGTCGATGCCATCGCCGGCTACCTCACCGGCCGGCGGGTCCTGGTCACGGGAGCGGGTGGTTCCATCGGCTCGGAGCTGTGCTTCCAGATCGCGCGGTTCGCGCCCGCGGAGCTGGTCATGCTCGACCGGGACGAATCCGCGCTGCACGCGCTGCAGCTGCGCCTCGAGGGCCGGGCCATGCTCGACACCCGGAACCTGGTGGTCTGCGACATCCGCGACCGCGACGCGCTCGACGCCGCCTTCCGCGAGCACCGGCCCGAGGTGGTGTTCCACGCCGCGGCCCTCAAGCATCTGCCGCTGCTCGAGATGCACCCCAAGGAAGCCGTCAAGACCAACGTCTTCGGCACCCGCAACGTCCTCGACGTCGCCCTCGCGCACCGGGTGAGCCGGCTCATCAACATCTCCACGGACAAGGCGGCCGACCCGGTGAGCGTGCTCGGCTACAGCAAGCGGATCGCCGAACGGTTGACCGCGGAGGTCGCTGCGAGAACGGAACTGCCCTACGTGAGCGTGCGCTTCGGCAACGTCCTCGGCAGCCGGGGGTCCGTGCTCACCGCCTTCCGCTCCCAGCTCGAATCGGGCGGCCCGATCACCGTCACCCATCCCGAGGTCACCCGCTACTTCATGATGGTCGAGGAAGCCGTCCAGCTCGTGATCCAGGCCGGCGCGGTCGGGCGTCCCGGTGAGGCGCTGGTGCTGGACATGGGCGAGCCGGTGCGCATCGACGACGTGGCCCGCCGCCTGGCCGCGCAGGCGCCTCGGCCGGTCGAGATCGTCTACACGGGGTTGCGCCCGGGCGAGAAGCTCCACGAGGTGCTCCGTGGCGCCAACGAGGCGGACGAACGGGTCGCACACCCCTTGATCTCGCACGTGCCCGTCCCGCCGCTCGAGGCGTCCGCGGTCGAGGCGCTGGCCGCCGACCTCCCCGATGTCGAGGTGGTGGCCAGCCTGGTCACGCTGTGCACCACCGCACCGCAGTCGGCGCCCGGCACCACCACCGAGCCACGCTGACCGGGCACCCCGTGGGGGTCGAGCTCGACGCGTTCAACCCCCGGGACGCGCTCGCCGGTGCCGCCGCCGGTGCGGTGGCGGTCGCGCTGGTGGTGATCCCGTGGCGACGACCGGCGCTCACCATCGCCGGGTTGGGGGTGCTCACCTCCCTGGCCCTGGTCTGGCGGGACCTCGGCGAGGCGCGCCTGGCACTCGCGACCGGGGTGGGAGCGGTGGCCGGTTCCGCCGCCCTGCGGTGGCCTGCCCAGCTGGCCGTGCTGGGGGCGCTGGGCGCGGTGACCGCCACCGTGCCTGCCAGCCTGCCGATCGCCGCCCGCTTCGTGCTGTCGGCCATGGTGGTCCTGCTCGGGTGGGGGTTCGAGGCGCTCGGCAGCCGAGCTCCCCGCTGGACCACGGCGCTGGTGGCGCTGGCCGGGGTCGGGGGCATCTGGGCCGCGGTCCCCGACACCGAGGCCCCGGTGCTGGTGCTGGGCGCCACCGCCGTCGCCGCCCTGGCGTGCGTGCCGCGCCTGGCTGAGCCCTTCGGCCCCGTTCCCGCCGCGGTGTGGGGGGCGGCGGTGGTCCCCGCGCTCTGGGCGGCGGCATGGGGTGCCCCTGGCAGGCCCGCCGCGCTGTGGGGGGCGCTGGCCGGCGCGGCGGTGCCGGTCACCGTCGGGGCGATCGCGCTGGTCGGGTGGCGACGCTCGCCGGCGGACAAGCACCCTGCCACCTGGCCTCAGCAGCTCGCCGCCGCCGTCGCGGTCGTGCAGATCGGCTGCGCCCTCGCCGGCGCCCGGTGGGCTGCTCGCACCGCGGCGCTCGCCACCGGCGCGTGGCGGGCCGGCCTCGTCGCCGTGATGGGGGCGGCAGCGACGATCCTGCTGCTGCGCCGGGCGCGTCAGCTCAAGTAGCGGTTGTGGCGAACCTCGAGCTCCGCCAGAGCGGCGTCGAGATCACCCTCCGCTCCGATGCGATGCCAGAGCCGCTTGACGTCGTCGGCGAAGGATTCGACCGCCACGTGCTCCACGTTGGGCTTGCCGGCCAGGAACGCCTCGATGTTGTCCTCGACGGTCTGGACGAACAGCTCGCACACCTGCCGGCGGTCCTCCTCGCTGAACACCCCAGGCCTGATGATGACCTCCCGACCGAGACCCCGCACGATCGAGGGATAGCGGGTCGACTCGGGGTCGCGCAGCCACCGCCGCGCCCGACCGGCCAGCATCCGGGGATGGCGGAGCAGCCACGCGGGGCGGCTGCGGGCCACCGCGGCATTCCAGCGAGCCAGGTGGCTCTCGACCACCGCTCGGCGGTCCCGGGTCAGGTGCACGTAGAGCGGAGCGTCCCCGTAGAGGCGCTCGAGCGTCCCGAGGAACCACACCAGGCGGTTGTCGGCCTCGATGTGCTGATCCGGGTACTCGCAGCGGGCCACGATCCGATCGGCCCGGCTCTCGTGACCGGCGGTGAAGTTCGTCGCATGGCCGAACGCCCGGATGATGGTGGTGGAGCCGGTTCGACCGGCGCAGAGGATGAAGACTCGCACGGTTGTCTCCCGACCGACGGCAGCGGCAGCCTGCACGGTCCGCCGAAGCGACCGACCCTACTAGAGTCGCCCGGACCCCACCCCGGCAGCCTGCGCCGCCGTGGCGACGCCAGCGGTCGTCGCCTTGGACGAGAGCCCGATGATCGTCTCCCACCAGCACAAGTTCATCTTCGTGAAGACCCGCAAGACCGCGGGCACCAGCATCGAGGTCTTCCTCTCGTCCCTGGCCGGCCCCGACGCAGTGGTGACCCCCTTCACGGTCAGCGAGGGCATCGACCACCACCCCCGCAACTGGCACCGGCGGTTCAACCCGTGGCCCGAGGTGGCGAGCCGGCTCCGCCGCACGCGCTCGCTGCGAGGCAGCGGCGCCCGGGGCGCGCTGGCCGACCTGCGAGCCGGGCGGGCCTTCTACAACCACATGCCCGCCCGGCTCATCATCGCCCGCCTGGGACGGCGGGTCTGGGAGGAGTACTTCACGTTCTGCTTCGAGCGCGATCCCTGGGAGAAGACCGCGTCCTGGTACTGGTTCGCCACCCGCGACGATCCCGACCGCCCACCGTTCGACCGGTGGGTCAGGACGGCGGAGCTGCCGAGCGACTGGGATCTCTACACCATCGACGATCGGGTGGCCGTCGACTTCGTCGGCCGCTTCGAATCCCTCCAGGCCGACCTCGAGCGGGTGCTGTCGATCCTCGGCCTGGACGTCCCGGTCGAGCTGCCACGGGCCAAGGGGGGCTTCCGCCCCCAGGGAGATCCCGTGCGGTTCGATGCCGGCGCGAACCGGCGCATCGCCGCGGTGTTCGCCCGCGAGATCGAGACCTTCGGCTACCCCGACCGCTCCGCCGGAGGCTGACCGCCGATCAGCGCCGATCCCCGATCGGCCGGGCCGGCACCCCCACCACCGTCTCCCCGGCGCCGACATCCCCGGTGACCACGGCGCCTGCGCCGATCACCGCACCGTCGCCGACCTGCACCCCGGGCAGCACGATGGCCC
>NZ_DAIUCK010000054.1:0-21412 GCF_036846205.1 Rhabdothermincola sp.
GGGGTCGAGGATGCCGTCGCCGCCCGGTCAGCGGGCGGGGCGGGGGCGAATCGCCACCCACAGGTCGGGCACACCTCTTCGGCGTCGTCGACCTCGGAACGGCACCGCCAGCACTGCATGGGGACAGCCTGGAGAACCGGATCGTGCCAGGTCGGTAGTCGGGACACCACACGGTTCGTGCTGCGGGGACCCGGCCTGGGTAACGTGCCCTGCGCATGTGGGGTGACCGTCCAGCCCGCACCGAGGCCGAGCATCGACGAAGGACCGCCGTGACCAAGCAGAAGCCGGTAGCCGACATCACCCAGGAGCTGTGGGAGCTCCTCAAAGGCTACGCGAAGCAGGAGACGATCGATCCGCTCCGCAACCTCGGCCGCTACCTGGCATTCGGGCTGTCAGGGGCGCTGCTGCTCTCGCTCGGCACGTTCTTCCTCGCGCTGGCTGCCTTGCGAGCCCTGCAGACCGAGACCGGCGACACCTTCGACGGCGCCTGGTCGGCCGTGCCCTACGCGATCGTCGCAGTGGCCCTGGTGCTGCTCGCGGTCCTCGCCGCCAGCCGCATCACCCGCGGGCCCCACGCCCAGCGCACCACTCGGGAGACACCACGATGAGCAACCCGGTCCAGCGGATCACCCGCGACGACATCGAAGCGAAGTTCAGGGAGATCCAAGGCGAGGTGGAGCTGATCGAGGACGAGGCTCGCAACTACGCCGGCCTGGTGGCGGTGGCGGTCGTGGTCACCGTGGTGGCCGTGGCGTTCGTGCTCGGTCGACGGCGAGGCCGGAAGGTGCGCACGATCGTCGAGATCCGGAGGGTGTGATGCTGGCGGGCCTGCTCCGCCGAGCGCGCACCGAAGGCATCACCCGAGGCCTCATCGGAGGGAACCGGCTGTGGCTCGTCGTCGGTGGCCTCGCCTGGGGCGCTCGGGCGTTGCGCTGGGCGGTCCGGCGGGAGGAGGAGGTCGTCTTCCGGGAGGTCCTCGAGCCGGGAGAGCAGCTCGTGATCACGGCACGTGAGCCCTCGGCCAGGAGGGCTCGTGTCCGCGGTGCGCGCTGAGCGGTCGCCGGACCCCGGGGCCGTGCCGCCACGATCCGCTTCGGCATCGCGGCCGGGTCAGGCCATCATGGGCGCCGTGAAGGTCCGCCTCCGCAACCCCGATCGAGAGCTTGACGTCGCCGGTCCTCTGAGCGTCCAGCACCTCCTGGCCCGCCTCGACATCAACCGGGAGTCCGTTCTCGTGATCCGCGGCGACACGCTGGTCACGGGCGACGTCGTGCTGCAGGACGATGACGTGATCGAAATCCGGCCCGTGATCTCTGGTGGGGCGCTCTGATGAAGTGCCGGGTGTGCCGCCAGCCGGCGGTCATCGACGTTCGCAGGCACAACGCCGGGTTCTGCGCCGAGCACTTCTTGCGCTTGTGCCGGGACCAGGTGACCAGAGCGATCGAGGAGTTCTCGATGATCGGCCCCGGCGAGCGGGTGCTCGTCGCGGTCTCCGGAGGGAAGGACTCGCTGGCCGCGTGGGATCTGCTCACCTCCCTGGGTTACGAGGCTGACGGCCTTTACGTCGGGCTGGGCATCGGCGCCTACAGCGACGTCTCGGGTGACCACGCCCGGCAGTTCGCGGCGAGCCGCGATCTGCGGCTGATCGAGGTCGACCTCCGAGACCGGTACGGTTTCGACATCCCCACCGGGGCGCGCGCCGCCCGGCGGGTGCCGTGCTCCGCCTGCGGACTGTCCAAGCGACACGTCTTCGACCGGATCGCGGTCGAAGGTGGCTACGACGTCGTGGCCACCGGCCACAACCTCGACGATGAGGCGGCGGTCCTGTTCGGCAACGTGCTGCGATGGCAGGTCGACTACCTCGCCCGCCAGCTCCCGGTGCTCCCCGAGCGAGATGGGTTCCCCCGCAAGGTGAAGCCGCTCGTCAGGCTCACCGAGCGTGAGATGGCTGCCTACTGCGTGCTGCGAGGCATCGACTACATCGTGGAGGAGTGCCCGATGTCGGCCGGGAACAAGCACCTCGGGTACAAGGAGGCCCTCAACGCCATCGAGCAGCAGTCCCCGGGCAGCAAGCACGACTTCTACTTCGGGTTCCTGGCCCGAGCCTCCGAGCGCTTCCGGGCCGGGAACGAGGCGGACCAGGCCGCTCTCCGGCCCTGCGCATCCTGCGGTGCTCCCACCGTCACCGAGGTGTGCGCCTTCTGCCGCCTCGTAGAGCGGGCGACAGGGGAGCGCGCTGGAGGCGCCGTGCCCGTCGAGCTGAACGTCGGCAGCGGGGCGCGCCCGTCGTGAGCCGGCAGTTCCGAGCCGGTGATCGAGCGCTGCTCATCGACCAGAAGAAGCGTCGTTACCTGGTGAACCTCCGGCCGGGTGGGCAGTTCCATTCCCACGCGGGGTACGTCGAGCACGACCAGATCATCGGGGCCGAAGAAGGAGCGACCGTGCGGTCGACCAAGGGCAGCCCCTACCTGGCGGTCCGGCCGACCCTCGCCGACTTCGTGCTCAAGATGCCACGGGGTGCGCAGGTCATCTATCCCAAGGATCTCGGGCCGATCCTCATGCTGGCGGACATCTTCCCCGGCGCCCGGGTGCTCGAGTCCGGCGTGGGCTCGGGGGCGCTGTCGATGACCTTGCTCCGTGCCGGCGCCGAGGTCACCGGCTACGAGATCCGCGACGACTTCGCCACCCGGGCCCGGAACAACGTGGCGGCCTTCCTCGGAGAGGAGGCGCTGGCGCGCTACCGGATCGAGGTCCGCGACTGCTACGAGGGGATCGACCTGCGGGACCTGGACCGCATCGTGCTCGACCTCCCCGAGCCCTGGCAGGTGGTCAAGCACGCGGAGCTGGCGCTGCACCCCGGCGGGGTGCTGCTGGCCTACACCCCGTCGGTGGTGCAGGTGATGCAGCTACGCGAGGCCCTCGACGCCAGCCGCTTTGATCTCGCCGAGACGGTCGAGGTCCTGAGCCGTAGCTGGCACGTCGAGGGGCAGGCGGTTCGGCCGGACCACCGTATGGTCGCCCACACCGGGTTCCTGACCCACGCTCGCCTTCTCGGCGGCTGAGGGCCAGGGTGAACGCCCTCGACGCCGCGTTGGTCGCGCTGGCGGCGGTCGCGGCGGTGGTGGGATACCGGATCGGTTTCGTGACCCGGGTGCTCTCGTGGCTCGGAGCGCTCGCCGGCCTCGCGCTCGGGGCCCGGCTGCTGCCGCAAGTGCTCACGCAGGTCGAAGACGCTGCTCACGCGGTCGTGCTGCTGGTGGCCGTGACGCTGCTGATGAGCACGATGTTCCTCGGGCAGGCGATCGGCTATCTGCTCGGCGACTACGTCCGGCCGCCCGTGCGCACGAAGGCCGGCACGACCCTCGACGGCGCGCTCGGCGCGGTGGCCAGCGTGCTCGGGGTCGTGGTGTTGGCCTGGATACTGCTGCCGCTGGCGGCGAGCGCACCTGGATGGCTGGAGCGCCAGACATCCGATTCGTGGGTGGCTCGGCAGCTCGAGTCCCACCTGCCGGCACCCCCGGACGCCACCAGCGCCCTGCGGGCCATCGTGGGCGAGGATCGCTTCCCGACGGTCTTCACTGCTCTCGCTCCTTCCGGCGACCCTGGCCTGCCCCCCTCCGAGACGGGGATGTCCCGGGCGGTCGCGGAGCAGGTTCAACGCTCCGTAGTCAAGGTGGAGGCGCTCGCCTGCCGACGGATCCAGAACGGCACGGGCTTCGTGGTGGGGGAGGGACTGGTGGCGACCAACGCCCACGTGGTGGCGGGGAGCCGCCGCACGACGGTGGTGCGCGACGACGGCCGCTCGCTCGACGCGGAGGTGGTCGGCTTCGACCCCGAGCGCGATCTGGCGCTGCTCTCGGTGCCTCGCCTCGATCGGCCGCCGTTGCCCCGGGACCGGGCGGCGCCGCGGCAGGTGGGAGGGGTGTTCGGCCATCCCGGTGGCGGTCCGCTTCGAGTGGCTCCGTTCCTCGTGGCCCGGGAGCTGAACGCCACCGGGCGCGACATCTACGACGCGGGCCTGGCCGAGCGCAAGGTGCTCGAACTGTACGCGGCGCTCGCGGGGGGCGACTCGGGTGCACCGGTGGTGCGGTCGGACGGCCAGGTGGTCGGCGTGGTGTTCGCGGTGTCCACCGAGCGGGCCAGCACCGCCTATGCGCTGACTGCCGGCGAGCTCGAGGCGTTCCTCGGGGAGGTCACCGGCGCGGCACCGGTGGGGACGGGGCCCTGCCTGTGAGCCCGCTGGACGCGAACGGGGGGCCGCTCAGGCCCCCCTCCGAAGCAGGTGCTCGGGCAGCCGGTGTCACTGGTGCTGGCGGCCCGCAGTCAGCACTCGAGACGCGGGCTCAGTCCACCTCGATGAAGATGCACTCGCCGGGGCACTCCTCGGCCGCCTCGATGACCGCCTCCTCCTGGCCCGCGGGCACGTTCGCGAGCCCCTCGGCACCGCCGGGATCGCTGAACACCTTGTCGCCTTCCTTGACGTAGGCCAGCCCGTCGTCGAGGAGGGTGAACACGTCGGGGGCGATCTCTTCGCAGAGGCCATCGCCGGTGCAGAGATCCTGGTCGATCCAGACCTTCATGGTTACGCCCGTACCTTTCTACGTGTGTCGTGGTGTCGGCACTGCCGGCTGCGCGGCTCGCGGATGTCGGTCCCGCTCGTCTGAGCGGTGCCGGTCTACCGGCGCTTCTCTAGCACTCTACCTGCCCCCAGAATAAAAACGAGATCTCCGGGGAAATCGCCTGCCTCCCATGGTCTCGGCGACCGGGCACGACACGGATGGGCGCGGCAGCGCCCGCAAATCTCATGTGGTCCGCTCCGCCGATTCCGCGAGGCTCGCGTGTAGGGTCCGGTGAGACCACGAACGAGGAGGTGGGTCCCGTCAACGAGGCCGAATACGAACGCCGACTCGCCGCCTACGAACGGGAGATGGCCGAGCTGCGCGAGCAGGCCAAGACCCTCGAGGAGGAGGTGATCTCCCTCCGGCGCCGCCTGCAGGACGCACCCAAGCGCGTCCGCACCCTCGAGGAGCGCCTGCTCGAGACCAAGGGCCAGCTGGCCCAGGCGGTTTCGCAGAACGAGAAGCTCACCTACACCCTGCGGGAGGCGCGGGAGCACATCGCCGCGCTCCGCGACGAGGTCGACAAGCTGACCCAGCCACCGGCTGCGTACGGCACGCTACTCGGGGTGAACGACGACGACACCGTCGACGTCTTCAGTGGCGGGCGCAAGATGCGTGTCTCGGTACACCCCGACCTCGGGCCCGACGAGCTGGTGCGCGGCGCGGAGGTGGTCCTCAACGAATCCCTCAACGTGGTCATGGCCCGCGGCCCGGAGATCACCGGCGAGGTGGTGACCTTCAAGGAGCTGCTCGACGACGGTCGGCGGGCGATGATCGTCGGCCGGGCCGACGAGGAGCGGGTGGTTGAGCTGGCCGAACACCTGGTCGGCAGCAAACTACGAGCCGGCGACTCGGTCCTGCTCGATGGTCGGAGCAACCTCCTCCTGGAGCGGCTCCCCCGACCGGAGGTGGAGGAGCTCGTCCTGGAGGAGGTGCCGGACATCACCTACGACGACGTCGGCGGGCTCGACAGCCAGATCGAGCAGATCACCGACGCGGTCGAGCTGCCCTTCCTCCACCAGGAGCTGTTCGCGGAGCACAAGCTCCCTGCCCCCAAGGGCATCCTGCTCTACGGCCCGCCAGGTTGCGGCAAGACCCTCATCGCCAAGGCGGTGGCCAACTCCCTCGCCAAGAAGGTGGCCGAACGCAGTGGCGACAAGGAGGCCCGTAGCTACTTCCTCAACATCAAAGGCCCGGAGCTGCTCAACAAATACGTGGGGGAGACGGAGCGCCAGATCCGCCTGGTGTTCCAGCGGGCCAGGGAGAAGAGCGAGGAAGGCTGGCCGGTCATCGTCTTCTTCGACGAGATGGACTCGCTGTTCCGCACCCGCGGAACCGGTATCAGCTCCGACATGGAATCGACGATCGTCCCGCAGCTCCTGGCGGAGATCGACGGGGTCGAGGCGCTGAAGAACGTGATCGTGATCGGTGCCTCCAACCGGGAGGACCTCATCGACCCCGCGATCCTGCGGCCGGGACGGCTTGATGTGAAGATCAAGATCGAGCGACCCGATGAGTCTGCCGCCGCGCAGATCTTCGCCCGTTATCTGACGCCCGACCTCCCACTCGATCCGGCCGAGGTGGCGCGCCTCGGTGGGGGGGATCCGGCCAAGGCAGTGCAGGCGATGATCGAGCAGACCGTCGAGGAGATGTACCAGACCAGCGAGCAGAACCAGTTTCTTGAGGTCACCTACCAGAACGGCGACAAGGAAGTGATGTACTTCAAGGACTTCTCTTCCGGCGCCATGATCGAGAACATCGTACGCCGGGCGAAGAAGCTGGCGATCAAGCGGTACATCACCGAGCAGGCCAAGGGCATCCGGGTATCGGACCTGATCGAGTCCATTCACCAGGAGTACAAAGAGCACGAGGACCTGCCCAACACGACCAACCCCGACGACTGGGCCAAGATCTCGGGGAAGAAGGGCGAGCGCATCATCTACGTCCGAACCCTCATCAAGCGCCATGACGACGAGGCAGCAGAGGGCGGGCGGGCCATCGAACGGGTCGCGACCGGCCAGTACCTGTAGGACACACCGAGGCTGACGTAGGTGGCGATCAAGAAGATCTGCGGTGTCGAGACGGAGTACGGCATCGTGCTTCGCGGCGCGCCCGACTCCAATCCCATCGCGGCGTCTTCCATGCTGATCAACGCCTACGTCAACGAGACCACCCGAGCACGCGGTGGCGAGCCCGTCTCGTCCAAGGTCGGCTGGGACTTCGAGGACGAGTCACCGGGCAACGACGCTCGAGGCATCCAGGCCGCCGGTGCGATGGCGCCCGAGGTGGAGACCCATCTCGTCAACGCCGTCCTGACCAACGGGGCCCGTTACTACGTGGACCACGCACACCCGGAACTGTCCACGCCCGAGTGCGCGGACGCCCGCTCGGTGGTGGTCTACGACCGCGCGGCGGAAGAGATTCTCAAGCAATCGATGGAGGCTGCCCGCCGCCTGTTGCCCGAAGGCCAGGAGATCGTCGTCTACAAGAACAACAGCGACCGCAAGGGCAACTCCTACGGTTGTCACGAGAACTACCTCATGGACCGCCACGTGCCCTTCGGGCGCATCGTCGTGCACGCGATGGCCCACTTCATCACCCGGCAGGTGTTCACCGGCGCGGGCAAGGTGGGCACCGAGGTCGCTGGGATGACCGCGGAGCAGGTCCCCTTCCAGCTCTCGCAGCGGGCCGACTTCTTCGAGGAGGAGGTCGGTCTCGAGACGACGCTCAAGCGACCCATCGTGAACACCCGCGACGAGCCGCATTCCGACGCGCAGAAGTACCGGCGCCTGCACGTCATCGTGGGGGATGCCAACCTGTCCGAGGTGTCGACCTTCCTGAAGGTGGGCACCACCGCGCTGGTGCTGGCGATGGTCGAGGACGACTTCCTGACACGGGAGCTGGTGTTCAACACGCCTGTCTGGGCCCTCCGCCAGGTGAGCTACGACCTCACGCTGACCGAGCCGCTCGAGCTCGTCGACGGCTCGTCGATCACGGCGCTCGAGGTGCAATGGGAGCTCTACGACCGGGCCCGCAAGTACGCCGACGCGTTCGGCCTGGAGTGCGTGGGCGAGTCCACCGGCCAGGAGGTGCTCCGCCGCTGGGAGGCCGTACTCACGGGCCTTGAGACCGATCCGGGGTCGCTGGCTTCGCAGCTCGACTGGGTTGCCAAGTACCGGCTGATCGAGGGCTACCGCGACCGCCACGGCCTCCGGTGGGATGATGCGCGTCTCGCAGCGATGGATCTCCAGTACCACGACCTCCGCCCCGAGCGCTCCCTGGCGGCGCGGGTGGGCCTCGAGCGGCTGACCACCGACGAGGAGGTCCGGGAGGCGATCACCGAGCCCCCCACCGACACCCGGGCCTACTTCCGGGGCAAGTGCCTCCAACGGTGGGCCGATGACGTGGTGGCCGCCAACTGGGACTCGCTGGTGTTCGACGTCGGCCAGGATCCCCTCCGCCGGGTCCCGATGATGGAGCCGACGCGCGGAACAGCGGCGCACGTGGGTACGTTGTTGGAAGAGTGTTCGACGTCGGCGGAGCTGCTGGAGCGGCTCGGGTCGTAGGTGCGAACCGCACGAGCGACGGAGTGAGTGGTTGATGGCTGAACGGGAGCAGATCAAGAAGCCGGCGAAGGAACGCCAGGACGTCGAGGTCGACGACGCCCCCGTCACGACCGAGCGGGGTGAGAAGCTCAAGGCTGAGCTGGACGAGCTGCTGGATGAGATCGACGACGTCCTGGAGACCAACGCCGAGGAGTTCGTGAAGTCGTACGTGCAGAAGGGCGGCGAGTAGCCGGCTTCCGTGGCCAGGCCGCGTGAGCGGGCCTCGGAAGAGGCGACTGGTCACCCTCGGGACGGCACCTTGTAGCCTGCTCGTCCGTGAGCATGCCGTTTTTCACGCCGGGTGACGATCCCGGCCCGAGCTTCACCGAACTGCTGCGGCGGGTCGGGCTTGCACCGCCGATACCCACTCTGTCTCCGGGCGAGCGGATCGAGATCGCCCATGGCACGACGGTGGTAGCCATCCGCTACGCCGACGGCGTGGTGATGGCTGGTGACCGGCGGGCCACTGCGGGCAACTTCATCTCCCACCGGGCCATCGAGAAGGTCTTCCCGGCTGACCGGCACTCCGGGGTGGCGATCGCCGGGGCGGCCGGGCCGGCGATGGAGATGGTCAAGCTGTTCCAGCTCCAGCTCGAGCACTACGAGAAGGTCGAGGGGACCGCGCTCAGCCTCGAGGGCAAGGCGAACACCCTGGCCCAGATGGTGCGCTCCAACCTCCCGGCGGCGATGCAGGGGCTCGGGGTCGTACCGCTCTTCGCCGGCTACGACACCCACCGCCGAGCGGGCCGGCTCTTCGAGTACGACCTCACCGGGGGCCGCTACGAGGAGACCCGCTTCGCGGCCAGTGGTTCGGGGAGTCTGCATGCCAGCACCGTGATCAAGCTGGGCTACCGGGAAGGCATCGATCGGGGTGGCGCCGTGGACCTGGCCATCACGGCCCTGTTCGAAGCCGCAGACGAGGACTCGGCCACCGGCGGACCGGATCTGGTCCGCGGCATCTACCCGGTGATCGCCACCATCACCAGTAGCGGTTTCGAGCGCCTCACCGATGACGAAGTGGCCGAGCGCTTCCAGGACCTGGTGGCCACCCTCACCGAGCGCGAAGGCACCTCACCCCGGTTGCCCGAGACCACGACCGAAGGTGGTGGCGAGCGATGACGATGCCCTTCTACGTCGCCCCCGAGCAGGTCATGAAGGACCGGGCTGACTACGCCCGCAAAGGCATCGCGCGCGGCCGGAGCCTCGCAGCCGTGCTCTACGACCAGGGCATCCTGATCTGCGCCGAGAACCCCTCTTCGACGCTCCGCAAGATCAGCGAGATCTACGACCGGATCGCGTTCGCCGGTGTGGGCAAGTACAACGAGTTCGATCAGCTGCGCATCGCCGGCGTCCGCGCCGCCGATCTCAAGGGTTATGCCTACAGCCGGGAGGACGTGGACGCTCGCAGCCTGGCCAACCAGTACGCGCAGATCCTCGGCCAGATCTTCACCCACGAGATGAAGCCGATGGAGGTCGAGATCCTGGTGGCCGAGGTCGGTGCCGAGCCGGGCGAGGACCAGCTCTTCCACATCCTCTACGACGGCACCGTGATGGACGAGGAGAACGTCACCGTCCTCGGGGGCGAAGCAGACGCGATCGCCGCGAGGCTCCAGGAGACCTGGCGAGCGGGGCTGCCCCTCGACGAGGCGGTGCGGGTAACGGTGCAGGCCCTGGCCGGGCCTGAACGGGGTATCGGGCCGAGCGAGCTGGAAGCAGCAGTGCTGTCGCGCACCAACGGCCGCCGGGCCTTTCGGCGCATCGATGACGAGGAGCTGAGCAGCTACCTCGGGGAGCAGGCACCGCCGAGCTGACCGTAGGCACCACGCGGCCGGTCACGGCCACGAGAGAGACGGGTATGGTCCCCGAGCATGGGCTCCAGCCACGACCAGCCGAGCCTGGTGGCCGAGGGGGTGCTGAGCGGCGAGGAGCTCCGGCGGCTCGACGCCCACTGGCGGGCAGCCAACTACCTCACGGTGGGCCAGATCTATCTGCGCGACAACCCGCTGCTCACCGAGCCACTCGAGGCGGGGCACATCAAGCCGCGGTTGCTCGGCCACTGGGGCACCTCGCCAGGGCTCAACATCATCTACACCCATCTCAACCGGGTGATCCGCGAGCGAGGGTCGAGCGTGCTGCTCGTGACCGGCCCGGGGCACGGTGGCCCGGCCATCCTGGCCAACGTCTACCTCGAAGGTACGTACTCAGAGATCTACCCGGACGTCTCGCTGGATGCGGCCGGGATGCTGCGGTTCTTCCGCCAGTTCTCGACACCCGGCGGTGTTCCCAGCCACGTCAGTGTCCCCACCCCGGGCTCGATCCACGAGGGTGGCGAGCTGGGGTACGCGCTCGTCCACTCCTTCGGCGCAGCGTTCGACCACCCGGAACTGGTCGTCGCCTGCGTGATCGGTGACGGCGAGGCGGAGACGGGCCCGCTCGAGGGCTCGTGGAAGGGCATCAGCTTCCTGAACCCGGCCCGGGACGGTGCCGTGCTGCCGATCCTGCACCTCAACGGCTACAAGATCTCCAGCGCGACGGTCCTCGGCCGCTCGAGCGACGAGGACATCGCCTCCCTCCTCCAGGGTCATGGCTACGCGCCGGTCTTCGTCAGCGGAGACGATCCCCACCACGTGCATCGAGACCTCGCCTCGGCGCTCGATCACTGCTTCGATTCGATCGCCGCCATCCAGGCCGACGCGAGGGAGCGGGGGGTCCGGGCCCGGCCGATTTGGCCCGCGCTCGTCCTGCGCACCCCGAAGGGCTGGACCGGACCGGCGATCGTGGATGGCCAGCAGATCGAGGGGACGTTCCGCGCTCACCAGGTGCCGGTCGCTGGCGTGCGCACCGACCCTGAGCACCTGGCGATCCTCGAGCAGTGGTTGCGCAGCTACCGGCCCGAGGAGCTCTTCGACCAGGGAGGCTGTCCCGTCCCGGACGTCCTCGCCGCGAACCCCACCGGCGACCGTCGCATGGGCGCCAACCCCGTGGCGAACGGGGGGCGGGTCCTCGTGGCCCTCGACCTCCCGGATTTCACCGACTACGCCATCCCGGTCGACCGTCCCGCCGCGGAGCGAGCCGAATCGACGCGGGTCCTGGGGCGTTTCCTGCGGGACGTGTTCGTGAAGAACGCCTCGCAGCGCAACTTCCGTTTGTTCTGCCCGGACGAGACGAGCTCCAATCGGCTCGACGCGGTCTTCGAAGTCGAAGACCGTTGCTGGATGGAGCCGATCGAGAGCACCGACGAGCACCTCTCGCCCGAAGGTCGAGTGATGGAGGTGCTCAGCGAACACCTCTGCGAGGGCTGGCTGGAGGGTTACCTGCTGACCGGCCGCCACGGGCTGTTCGCCACCTACGAGGCGTTCGCCATGGTGTCAGCGTCGATGGTCGTGCAGCATGCCAAGTGGCTCGACCACGCGAGCACCCTCGGCTGGCGACGGCCGGTGGCCTCGCTCAACTTGCTGTTGACCTCCACCTGCTGGCGCAACGACCACAATGGCTTCAGCCACCAGGGCCCCGGCCTGATCGACACCGTGATGTCGAAGAAGCCGTCGGTCTCGCGCATCTACCTGCCGCCGGACGCCAACTGCCTGCTGTCGGTCGCGGATCACTGCCTCCGCTCGCGCGGCTACGTGAACCTCATCGTCATCGACAAGCAGCCTCAGCTCCAGTACCTCGACATCGACGCCGCCCGGGAGCACTGCTCGCGAGGGGCGGGGATGTGGGCCTGGGCGAGCACCTTCGGTGGTGAGGACCCCGACATCGTCCTGGCCTGCGCGGGCGACATCGTCACGATGGAGACCCTGGCCGCTGCCGAGCTGCTCCGGCGCTTCGTGCCCGACCTGCGGGTCCGGGTGGTGAACGTCGTCGACCTGATGACGCTCCTGCCGGCCAACGACCATCCCCACGGCATGGACCTCCTCCAGTTCAACGACCTGTTCACCCCCGACCAGCACGTGATCTTCGCCTTCCACGGCTACGCACGAGGCGTGCACGAGCTGATCCACGGTCAGGGCGACACCGACCGGTTCCACGTCCGCGGCTACCGGGAAGAGGGCACCACCACCACGCCGTTCGACATGGTGGTGCTGAACCACGTCAGTCGGTACCAGCTCGTCCAGCAGGCCCTCCGGCGGTCGCGGCGGCGCCCTGGGGGCTCCGACGAGCTCTTGGAGCACTGCCGGGTGATGCTCGCACGGCACGCGGTCTACGTCACCGAGCACCTCGAGGACATGCCGGAGGTACGGGACTGGACCTGGACCGGCGGGTGATCGCCGAGTGCACCTCCTGGTCGTCAACCTCGGCTCGAGCAGCCTGAAGCTCCGGTTGCTCGACCCCGCGGACCGGGTGGTCGCGGATGCCCACCTCCCGGTGCCGGTGGATCCCGGCGCCGTCGAGAGGTTCCTTCGAGGGTCGGTCGAGCCGGCGGCGATCGCCCACCGCGTCGTGCACGGCGGGGAGCGGTTCCGTGGTCCGACGCTGGTCGATGATGCCGTGTTGCATGCCCTCGATGAGCTCTCGGTGCTCGCACCGTTGCACAATCCGCCCACCGTCGAGCTCATCCGCCACCTGGCGACACTTCTCCCAGGCATGCCGGCGGTCGCCTGCTTCGACACCGCGTACCACGCGTCCATGCCCTCGGCGGCGACGACCTACGCGGTCCCGGCAACGTGGCGGGAGCGCTCCGGCATCCGCCGCTACGGTTTCCACGGCTTGAGCCACGCCCACGCGTCCCGACGGGTGGCCGAGCTCCTCGGCAGGCCGCTCGAGCAGCTCAGTGTGATCACTTGCCACCTGGGGGCCGGTGCGTCGCTGGCGGCCATCGAGGGTGGGCGATCCGTGGACACCACCATGGGTTTCACACCGCTCGAAGGATTGGTGATGGCCACCCGCTCCGGAGACATCGATCCTGCGGCGGTGCTGTGGTTGCAACAGCGGGCGGGGCTGTCCGCCGACGAGGTCGGCGATGCCCTCAACCACCGCAGTGGGCTGTTGGCTCTGGCTGGCACGCCGGACCTCCGGGTGATCCTCACCCGTGCCCGCTCGGGTGACCCCCAGGCCGCGTCGGCGGTCGACGTCTATGTCCACCGCCTGGTGAAGGGCATCGCGGCCATGCGTGCCTCCCTGGCTCGGTTCGACGCGTTGGTGTTCACCGGGGGGGTGGGGGAGAACGCGTCGGAGATCCGTGCCATGGCCTGCGCGCGGCTCGGCTTCCTCGGCCTCCCGGAGGTGCTCGACGAGCCCGATGGAGACACCGTGGTGAGCCCGGAGGGCTCGACTGTCGCAGTGGCGGTGGTCGCGGCCCGGGAGGACCTCGAGATGGCACGCCAGGCCCGGTCGGTGCTGACCGGAGTGACGACCGGCGGGTGAGCCCATGGGGACGGCGGTGGTCCACGGGATCCGCCCGGCGGCCGGTACCGTGAGGGCGATGGAGCGGCGCATCTTCGGGCTCGAGAACGAGTACGGCGTCACCTGCACGCTGCGCGGGCAACGACGGCTGAGCCCTGACGAGGTGGCTCGCTACCTGTTCCGGCGGGTGGTCTCGTGGGGCCGGTCGAGCAACGTGTTCCTCGCCAACGGCGCCCGCCTGTACCTCGATGTCGGCTCCCATCCCGAGTACGCCACCCCCGAGTGCGATTCGATCTACGACCTGGTGGTGCACGACAAGGCGGGGGAGCGGATCCTCGAGCAGCTGCTCGCCAGCGCCGAGCAGCGGCTCCGCGAGGAGGGGATCCGGGGGGTGATCTACCTCTTCAAGAACAACACCGACTCTGCCGGAAACAGCTACGGCTGCCACGAGAACTACCTGACCAGTCGGCGTGACGACTTCAGCCACTACGCCGAGGTGCTCATCCCGTTCCTCGTGAGCCGGCAGATCTATGCCGGGGCGGGCAAGGTCCTTCAGACCGCTCGGGGGGCGATGTTCTGCATCAGCCAGCGGGCCGAGCACATCTGGGAGGGTGTGTCGAGCGCGACCACCCGCTCCCGGCCGATCATCAACACCCGCGACGAGCCCCACGCGGACGCCGAGCGGTACCGGCGGCTCCATGTCATCGTGGGCGACTCGAACATGAGTGAATACGCCACGTTCCTCAAGGTGGGAGCGTGCTCCATCATGCTGCGGATGCTGGAGGAGCCGTCAGTCGTCCTGCGGGACATGACCCTCGAGAACCCCATCCGCGCCATCCGCGAGATCAGCCACGACATCACGTGCCGCCGCCGGGTCCGCCTCGCGAACGGGCGCGAGGCGAGCGCCCTCGACATCCAGGGTGAGTACCTGGCCCGCGCCCTGAAGTTCGCCGAGCGTCGTGACCTCAGCGCGTGGGAGCTCAAGGCCCTCGGTATGTGGGAGCACTGCCTCACCCAGCTCGAGAAGGACCCGCTCGGTCTCGACCGGGAGGTCGACTGGGTCATCAAGCACAAGCTCGTGGAGTCCTATCGCGACAAGCACGAGCTGCCGCTCAACCACCCACGGGTGGCCCTGCTCGACCTCCAGTACCACGATGTCAACCGGGAGCGGGGCCTGTTCTACAAGATGCAGCAGCGCGACCTGGTCGATCGGATCTGTACCGACGAGGAGATCAACACCGCGGTGGAGACCCCACCGCAGACCACCCGCGCCCGCCTGCGAGGGGAGTTCATCCGCCGAGCGAAGGAGCGCAAACGGGACTACACCGTCGACTGGGTCCACCTGAAGCTCAACGACCAGGCCCAGCGGACGGTGCTGTGCAAGGACCCGTTCAAGGCCCGCGACGAGCGAGTCGAGAAGCTGATCGCCTCGCTCTGAGCCGAAGCGGCTTCCCGAGGTCCTGGACTGGTCTCGGTAGGATCGCCGGCGATGAACAAGGTCGAGCGGCTCTTGAACCTGACAGCGACCTTGCTGCACACCACTCGACCGCTCAATGCCGAGGAGTTGCGCGAGCGGGTGCCCGGCTACCCGGAGGGCGACGACGCGTTCCACCGGGCGTTCGAGCGGGACAAGGAGGCACTCCGGGACATGGGGATACCCATCTCGGTCGAGCCCATCCCGTTCCGTGATCCGCCCGCGGACGGGTACCGCATCCACCCCGGCGAGTACCGCCTGCCCGACCCCGGGTTGGAGCCCGACGAGCTGGCGGCACTCAACCTGGCGCTGTCCGCCGTGCGGATCGAAGGGGTGGAGGGCGTCGAGGCGCTCTGGAAGCTCGGGGGGCAGGTCGGCGAAGGCGGCGAGCACCTGGCGGAGGTGCCGAGCGAGCCGGCGCTCGTCCCACTGTTCGGCGCGGTGGTCGAGTGCCGGCCGGTCACGTTCACCTACCGCAGCGGTGAGCAGGAGCGGGAGCGCACGATCGACCCCCACCGCCTCGACTTCCAACTCGGACGCTGGTACGTGATTGGCCGCGACCATGGCCACGACGAGGAGCGCCGGTTCCGGCTGGACCGTATCGTCGGCACGGTGGTTGCCGGTGCGCCGGGCTCGTTTGAGCGCGTCACCGTTCCCGACGACGAGCTCGGCCGCCCCTGGGAGTACGGGGACGCAGATCCGGTCGAGGTCGAGCTGCTCGTCGACGCCGACCAGGCCGGATGGGCCCGCCGATACCTCGGGGCGGACGTGGTGGCCGACTCGCGGCCGGACGGCAGCACCGTGTTCCGCGTGCCGGTGCGCGACTGGCCGGCGTTCCGGTCCTTCGCCCTCACTTTTCTCGATCACGCCACCGTTCTGGGGCCACCGGAGTGCCGGGTCGAGATGATCCGCTGGCTCGAACAGCTCGTAGGGTCCGGGCGGTGAGTCGGATCTCGGCCACTTCGCGCCTGCGCCGGCTTCTCGCGCTGATCCCCTGGGTCGTCGGGCAAGCAGGCGGCGCGCCCGTCGAGCAGGTCTGCCAGCGGTTCGGCCTGACGAGAGCGGAGCTCATGAAGGAGCTCGATCTTCTGTGGATGGTGGGCGTGTACCCCTTCACCCCCCACGAGCTCATCGACTGGGAGATCGACGCGGAGGATCGCCTCCACATCTACCTGGCTGACTGGTTCAAGCGGCCTCTCCGTCTCACCCCGGATCAGGCCCTCGCGCTGGTGGTGACCGGGCGAAGCCTGGAATCGGTCCCCGGCGCCGATCCCGGCGGCGCCCTGGCCCGCGGGGTGGCGAAGGTCGCCGAGGTCCTCGGGGTGGATCCGTCAGCGGTCGACATCGATCTCGGCGACGCCGAGGAGACGACGATGGATCTCCTCCGGGAGGGGATCGCCGAGCAGCGCCGGGTCGAGCTCCGCTACTACTCCTATGGGCGGGACGAGCACCAGCGGCGGGTGGTGGACCCGTGGCGGCTGTTCGCCCGCGGTGGCGAGTGGTACCTCGAGGCCTACTGTCACCGCTCGGAGGCCCGCCGGACCTTCCGCGTCGATCGCATCGACGGCGCGCGGCTGCTGGCCGAACCGATCGAGCAGCCCCCGCCAGATGAGCTGGCGCCGTCGTTCCACCCCGACCCGGACGCGCCCAGGGTCACGATCGAGCTCGCGCCGGCGGCTCGGTGGGTCATCGACGAGTACCCCACCGAGGGGGTCATCGAGCTCGAGGGCGGCCGGGTGCGGGTGACCCTGGCCGTCACCGCCCGGGCGTGGTTCGAGCGGCTGGTGCTGCGCCTGGGCCCCGACGCGACGGTGCTGAGCGCGCCCGCCGATCTGGCCGCTGCGGGCGCCGACGCCGCGGCGCGCGTGCTGGCGCGCTACACGACCACCTGAGCGCGCCGCTGGTCGCCCGAACGTCGGGTAGCCTCGGCCCACCTTCCCATCACTCGTACCCGAGAACGCCGGTGACGAACACAGACAGCCCCGAGCCGGCGCCGCCCTCGCCGGACCAGACGCCGAACTTCGAGTTCCCCACCCAGGATGTGCTCGTGACCGAGCGACGCCCGTCCGGTGCCCGCTCGTTCATCGAGTGGGTGGTCGTCATCGTCGGCGCGGTGGTGCTCGCGCTGGTCATCAAGACCTTCCTGTTCCAGGCGTTCTACATCCCGTCCGAG
Organism: Rhabdothermincola sp.; assembly: GCF_036846205.1. Lineage (NCBI taxonomy): Bacteria > Bacillati > Actinomycetota > Acidimicrobiia > Acidimicrobiales > Iamiaceae > Rhabdothermincola > Rhabdothermincola sp. Next base: position 17,215 of record NZ_DAIUCK010000054.1, read on the forward strand.
TCGATGGTGCCCACCCTGGAGATCGGCGACCGGGTGCTGGTGAACAAGCTGAGCTACCGGCTCCACGACGTTCATCGCGGCGACATCGTGGTCTTCGAGCGACCGCCGCTCGACCAGACCGGGGAGGACATCGAGGATCTCATCAAGCGCGTGATCGGCTTGCCCGGCGACCGGATCGTCATCCGCGACGGTCACGTCTACATCAACGGCCAGCTGCTCTCCGAGCCCTACCTGCCGAGCGGTACGAAGACCGAGAACGGCCCCACCGACAAGTGCACCGAGGACAAGCCCTGCGTCGTCCCCGAGGGCTCGTTGTGGGTCATGGGCGACAACCGCGGCTCGTCGCGCGACAGCCGCTGGTTCGGCCCGATCCCGGAGCGCGACGTGGTCGGCCGGGCGTTTTTCCGCATCTGGCCGTTGAGCCGCTTCGGATCCCTCTGACCTCAAGCGGCGCGCGCCAGTGCGGCGACCATCCGGTCGACGTGATCGCTGTAGACGGCGTCGATCCCGGCGTCGAGCATCTCACCCAGCACCCGCTCCTGCTGGCAGTCCCAGGCGAAGGCATGGATCCCGAAGCGGTGGAACAACGTCACGGAACCGCCGGTCCAGTCGGTGTGGTGCAGGTTCACGGCGTCGATGGTCGCGGCCCTCAACGCCGCAGCCCGCCGCTCGGGCCCTTCCTTCATGTGACGCATGCGGGTCGAGTCCACGAGCTTCACGGCGGGGGACAGCTCCCGCCAGCTCGCCACCACGGTCCAGTCGTGGTGACACAGCCACAGCCGCTCCTCGGCGTCTCGGCCCACCGATCGGGCGACGGCCAGCACCCGGGGCACCGCAGCGGGATCCATCACGTCGAGGGAGAGCTCGAAGTCATCGCCGCACGCTTCGTAGAGCTCCCGCAGCGTCGGAATGTGGCTCGGCAGGTCGTGGCGGGCCACCTTCCGGATGCGGGTCCGGCGCAGCCGGCCCACCACACCGTCGTGGTCGAGCACCGGGTGGCCGTCGGCGGTGATCCACACGTCGCTCTCGAGACCCGTGGCGCCCAGGCGGAGCGCGAGCCGGAACGCCTCGAGCGTGTTGTCGGGCGCATGTGCGCGTGCTCCACGGTGGGCGAAGCCGATCGGGGTTCGGCCGAGCGATGGGAGCCTGGTCGGCATGTGGCCATCCTCGCCCGGTGGTCGCCCCCACGCCAGCCACCCACCCAGGGTGGCGGCGGCGCGGAAATGGGCCGAACGACCCACCCTCGTGCACTCAAGCCTCGGAGAACGGCTGCCGATGCCTCCCGTGAGCGTGAGAGGAGGGGCCTCGGAGATGGCAACGATTCGGGCCAGTTGCAGCGAATGCGGCGACGTCGAGCTGACGACGGGAGACGTGCACGTCCGGGTGTGCACCGCCGACAACCAGGGTACCTACCTGTTCCGCTGCCCGGTGTGCGCCATGACCGTGGTCAAGCCAGCCGAGGCTCGGACCATCGACCTGCTCGTCGCCTCGGGGGTCTCCTACGAGACCTGGGAGCCACCGTTGGAGCTGGCCGAGCCTCGTGGCACGGGCGGGCCCATCACCCATGACGACCTCATCGACTTCCACCATCTGCTCCAGGACGACGAGCGCCTGTGGCAGGCACTCGGAGCGCTCGACGACCGCTGATCGTCCCGCGGCCGCGGCGCCTCGGAGACCGGCGAGTTCGTAGGCTGGTGTCGTGGCGTTCTGGTGGTTCCTGCCTGCGGTGGCCCTGGCCCTGACTGCGGTGGTGGCGCTACGGCTGGCACACGCCATCGACCGTGAGGCCCGGGAGCTGAAACGGAGCCTGCTCACCGTGCGCCAGGCATCGGCACGCGGTCACCAGATCGCCCGGGCGACACAGCAGAGTCGCCGGCGAGCCGACCATGTGGGCGACTCCCTGCGCCAGATCAGCGCCCGGTAGACTTGTGTCATGTTCAACGTCGGAGGTGGCGAGGTGCTCGTCATCCTCCTGCTCGCCCTGATCGTGCTCGGGCCGGACAAGCTTCCTGAGTACACCCGTAAGGCGGCGCGGGTCATGGGTGAGCTGCGACGGATCTCGCACGGCTTCCAGCAGGAGATGCGCCAGGCGATGGAGCTGGAAGACGACCCGGTGATCAGGCCTGCGGGTAGGGCAACCGGTCCCCGTCTGGTCGAGCCTCCCTCCCCGAGGGTCGAGCCTGGGGCCTCCGCTGCCGGAGAGTCGCCGACGAGCGACTCGAGCGCCGCGTAACGAGGGCTTCGACCATGAGCGCCGTGCCGCGCGACGTGGCCGACGAAAGCGGCCGGATGACGATCTGGGAGCACCTGGCGGAGCTCCGGTCGCGTCTCATCAAGTCCATCCTCGCGGTGGTGGTGGGCGGGGTGATGGGGTGGATCCTCTACCCGACAGTGCTCTCGCTGCTGCTCGGCCCCTACCGGCAGATCAAGCCCGACGCCCAGCTGTTCGTCACCGACCCGATCGAGCTGTTCACCGTCCGGCTGCAGGTGTCGGCCTACATCGGCATCGCCTTCGCCATGCCGGTGATCCTGTGGCAGCTCTGGCGATTCGTCACCCCCGCGCTGTACCCCCACGAGAGGCGGTACGCAATCCCGTTCGTGGCCAGCTCCCTGCTGCTCTTCGCCTTCGGTGCCGCCCTCGCGTACTGGTCGCTCACCCCCGCGCTCGAGTTCCTGCTCGGCCTCGGAGGCGACAACATCGGCGAGATCTTCACCCAGGAGAAGTACCTCACCCTGACCACCTACATGATGCTCGCCTTCGGGGCGGGGTTCGAAGCGCCCGTGCTCCTGGTGGCCCTCCAGATGATCGGCGTGCTCAAGCCCCGCCAGCTCCTGCGGTTCTGGCGGATGGCGATCGTGATCATCGCCATCGTCGCCGCGGTGATCACCCCGAGCGGCGATCCGATCACGATGATGGCTCTCGTCATCCCCATGGTGCTGCTGTACTTCGGCTCGATCGGGATCGGCGCCCTGTTCAACTGGCGGAAGGGACGGACGCAGAGCCAGGTGGCCGGCACGGCCGCGCCGTAGCCTCGATTCGATGCCCGAGCGCGGCTACGACTTCGACCTCGATCGGTTCCAGCTCGAGGCCATCGCGGCGCTGGAGCGGGGGGAGTCGGTCCTCGTCGCCGCACCGACCGGCTCCGGCAAGACCGTCATCGCCGAGCACGCGGTGGAGCTGGCCCTGCGAGCCGGCGGGAAGGCCTTCTACACCACCCCGATCAAAGCGCTGTCGAACCAGAAGTTCCACGACCTCGTCCGGCGCCACGGGACCGAGCGGGTCGGACTGCTGACCGGCGACAACACGATCAACGCAGACGCACCGATCGTGGTCATGACCACCGAAGTGCTCCGCAACATGATCTACGCCCGCTCGGGTGCCTTGGTCGGTCTGCGCTTCGTCGTGCTCGACGAGGTGCACTACCTGCAGGACGCGTACCGTGGCCCGGTGTGGGAGGAGGTGATCGTCCACCTGCCCGCAGAAGTCCGGCTCGTCTGCCTGTCGGCCACGGTGTCCAATGCCGAGGAGCTCACGAGCTGGATCACAATCGTTCGGGGCCCCACCGCGACGGTGATCGAGGAGCGCCGGCCGGTCGCGCTGGAGAACCTGTTCGCGGTCGAGGACCGACTGCGTGACGAGCTGGTGGTCATCCCCCTCCTGACCGGGGGGAAGCCGAACCGGCAGGGCTCCCGCTACGACGTCGACCCCCGACAAGCCTGGCGATCCCGCAACCGCCGGCGCTACGCCACCCCGACCCGCTCGGAGCTGGTGGAGTTCCTGGATGAGCATGACCTCCTCCCGGCGATCTACTTCATCTTCAGCCGGGCCGCCTGCGACGACGCGGTCGCGGCCTGCCTGCGCTCGGGGCGCCGGCTCACCGACGACGACGAGCGGGCCCGCATCCGGCACCTCGCCGAACGCCACGTCGCGTCGCTGAGCGACGCGGACCTGGAAGTGCTGGACCACCGGCGTTGGCTGGCCGGGCTCGAGGCAGGGTTCGCCGCCCACCACGCCGGGATGGTCCCGCCGTTCAAGGAGGCAGTGGAAGCCTGCTTCGTGGAAGGTCTGGTGAAGGTCGTGTTCGCCACCGAGACGCTGTCGCTCGGCATCAACATGCCGGCGCGATCGGTCGTGATCGAGAAGCTGACCAAGTTCACCGGCGAGCGCCACGAGTTCCTCACTCCTGCCCAGTACACC
>NZ_DAIUCK010000055.1:0-21398 GCF_036846205.1 Rhabdothermincola sp.
GGGCAGGGGTGGGGGTGGGACTGGGCGCGGGCTGGGCGGCTTGACCCCACTGCTGGCCGTCCCACCAGCGGAGCTGGCCCGTCGGATCGGGGTACCACCCCGGTGGCGGGTGATCGGGCGCCGTCTCCATGGCCGCGAGGATAGGCGGATCCGCGGTCGGGAGCCGGGGCTGTGGCCGGTGCCATTCGGTTCACGCCACCGCGGCGGCGAACGAGGCGAACAGGTCGCCCGGTAGCGGGTACCGGAGACGCCAGGTGATGGCCATGGGTCGCTCCCCCTCGTGGCGGACGTAGGTCGCCGGGCCGAGGAACCAGAACGCCCGGTCATCGACGCGGTGGCGGGCGAACAACATGATCGACGTGCCCATGGTCTCGTGTCGCTGGTAGCGACGCCCGGTGGGGCTGTCCGAAGTGGTGACCGACTGGCTCTCCCAGTGGATCAGCTCCCTGCTGATGGCGTAGTCGCGGTAGCGCGTGGTCGGCGAGAACCCACCGGTGGTCTTGTCGAGGGTGAAGGCCAGCAGATCGGCGCCCGCAGCCTCGGCCCAGTACACCCCGGTCTGCCAGGGCGCCACCTTCGCTGCGGCACCGATGCCGAACGCGGCGAGGATCTCGAGTCTCGTGTAGCGGGCATGGACCCGCAGTGGCACGTCCGAATGCTCGCCGAGTGCCGGGTGGAGATGATCGATGCCCTCGCTTCGCAGGTCGAGCAGCTCGGTGAGCTCGGCGAGCACCTGTGGGTGAGACCACACGAGGTTCGCCCCGGCCTGCAACGAGGCGTCCTTGCCCAGCGCCTGGTCGGCGAGCTGGGCCACGAGCATCCGCACCAGCCGCCGCTCCCGCTCCGGCAACCCGTCGACGACCGGAGGGCGGGGGTCGGCGGCGAGCGCCCGGTAGGCGGTGAGCCGCTCACGGTCATCGACGTGCAGGAGGCGCCCGAGGGCTCGCCGCAGCGGGGCCTCGGCCGGCCCCGGGGCTGCGGTGTCGACGCCGGCGGCCTCGCACAGGTCGGACCAGCACCGACCACCGGCGTAGAGGTCGTCGATGTCGAGTCCGGTGTGCTCGAGGTAGGCGGCGAGCCGGACGGGATGACCGGCGTCGCGCAGCACGCGCAGCTCGTCGACCTTCCTGCGCCACGCGCTCGGGATCGACTCCTTGATGTTCCGCAGCACGAGGTCGGCCGCGACCGGATCGAGCTCGAGGTGGCAGCCGGCGGGCAGGAACGGAAAGCCCTGTTGAACCTGGCGCTCGAGATCCCGCCGGGTCCCGCCGAGCAGCGCCCGGAAGCGACGATCGAAGCGGAACTCGCTGCGGTGGCGCCCGACGAAGTCGAGCACCGTGCACACGGTCTTCCCCTCGGCCCGCCGGAGCCCACGGCCGAGCTGCTGCAGGAACAGGGTGGGGCTGTCCGTGGGACGCAGCAGGAGCAGCGTGTCGATCACGGGAACGTCGATGCCCTCGTTGAACAGGTCCACTGAGAACAACGCCTGCACCCGACCGTCGGCGAGCGCCCGCAGAGCGTCGGCGCGCTCGTCGTCGGGTGAGTCCCCCCAGACGGCCACGGCGGGGATCCCGGCGGCGTTGAAGTGGCGAGCCATGAACCGGGCGTGCTCGACGCTCACGCAGAACCCCAGCGCCCGCATCGACGTCGGATCGTCCACCCGCTCGGTGACGGCGTCGATGACCTGGCGGGCCCACCAGTCGTTCGCCGTGTACAGGTCGGTGAGGCCGTCGACGTCGTAGCCCCGACCCCGCCGCCACGGCACGGTGCGCAGGTCGAGCCCGTCGTGGATGCCGTAGTAGACGAACGGCGAGAGGCGGTGCTGGTCGATGGCGTCCCACAGGCGCAGCTCCGCCGCGATGCGGTCGTCGAACCAGTGCAGGATCGGCAGCCCGTCGGCACGCTCAGGGGTGGCGGTCAGCCCGAGCAGCTCCCGGGGCCGGACGTGATCGAGCAGGGCGCGATACGACGGTGCGGCAGCGTGGTGGAACTCGTCGACGATGACCACGTCGAAGTGGTCCGGGGCCAGGTGCGCGAGCCCGGCGGATCGCAGGCTCTGGATCGAGGCGAACACGTGCTCGAACCTCGACGGCCGGTGGCCGCCGACCCACTTCTCCCCGAACGTCGGGTCCCGCAGCGCGTGCCGGAACATGGCGAGGCTCTGGTCGAGGATCTCCTCCCGGTGCGCCACGACGAGCAGCCGGTCCCGGCTGAGGCGTCGGCGGAGCCGGGCGTAGTCGACGGCGGCCATGACGGTCTTGCCGGTCCCGGTGGCGGCCACGAGCAGGTTGCGGTGGTGGCCGTGCTGGCGGGAGAGCTCGATCTGCTCGAGGAGCCGCTCCTGGAACGGCTCGAGGCGCAGCTCGGTCGGTAGGAGCACGACGACCGGAGCCACCGGTGCCTCGCCGGTCAGGCGGGTGAACTCGTCCGGGTCGAAGGGGCGGAAGTCGCCGCTCTCCCAGTAGCCGTCGAAGACTGCGGCCATCTTGGCGATGACGTCGGGGTTGCGGGCCCCGGAGATCCGCACGTTCCACTCGAGGCCGGTGACCTGAGCGGCGTAGGTGAGGTTGGAGGATCCGAGGTAGGCGGTGGAGTGACCCGACCGCCGGTGGAACACCCAGGCCTTGGCGTGGAGCCGCGTCGTGTCCGTGTCGTAGGAGACCCGGACGTCGGCCCCGAGATCTCGCAGTGCCTCCAGGGCCTGGACCTCGGTGGAGTTCGTGTAGGTGGTGGTCAGCACCCGCACGGGCCGGCCGGACTCGCAGTGGCGCCGCAGGTGGTCGAGCAGCGGCCGGATCCCGCTGCGGCGGATGAAGGCCATGACGATGTCGATGCGGTCGGCGGAGTGGATCTCGGTGAGGATCTGGTTGCCGACCCTCGGCTCACCGGGTGCGTTGGTGAGCAGCGTGGTGTCGAGGAGCGGGATGAGGGGGCTGTCGATCGGTCGAAGGCTGCCGTCGGGTCGACGGTCGAGGATCGCTTCGAGCACGCGGGCGGGTTCGAGCGGCAGGTCGGGTGTGTAGTCCGCGTCGGTGATCAACCGGTTGAGGTGCTCGATGAGCGACCGGGCGATCCTGGTGCCGACCTCGACCCGCTCAGCGTCCGCCAGATCGCTGACGACGCGCTCGATGACCCGGCTGAGGTGGAGGGCGATGCGGTCGGCGGCCTCTGCCGCGTGCAGATCCCGCTCTCTCGGCTCGAGACCTTCCCGGAGCCGCTCGAGCTGTGCCCGCAGCGCCTCGGTGACGAGCACCTCGTAGAGCCCGACCTCCCCCACGGGTTCCGCCACGGCCCGCAGTGTCGCGCGCTCGAGGAGCGCCGCGCGCGACCAACCCCTCCCGGCTGCCCACCACGGCGAGGTGGCGAGGCCTCGAGCCCGCCGAGTCCACTACCCTCCCGTGACACCCGTGGTGGGAGGCGAGGTCGATGACACTCGACGGACGCTCGATCTGGCTGGAACGGGTGAACGCCATCCGCCAGCACCAGCGATGCGCCGAGCGCGCGCCACACAAGCCGCTCCTCCTGCTACTCGCGCTCGGCCGGTTCTCGACACAGGGGTCCTCCGAGCTGACCTGGCCGGACGCCGAGGAGCACCTCGGCCGGCTCCTGCGGGACTACGGGCCGCCGCGCAAGACGAACCCCGCCTACCCGTTCCGCCGACTCGCGAACGACCGCCACCTCTGGGTGGTGGAGACGGCCACGGGCGAGGACCCAGGGGAGACGATCGGACGCCTGCGGGAGCTCGACGCCAAGGGCCACCTCGACCCGGAGTTCGAAGCTGCGCTCCGAGCCGACCCTGCACTGCTCGTCCTCATCGCCCGGACCCTGCTGGAGCAGAACTGGCCGGCGACCCTCCACGAGGAGGTCGCCACCGCTTGCGGGCTCGACCTCGACCGGGCCGAGGCGGAGCTGGTCACCAGCCGCCTGCTCGCCGATCGGGAGCGGACCGATCGCCGCCGCGACCCGGTCTTCCGGGAACGGGTGCTCATGGCCTACGAGTACCGCTGCGCGTTCTGCGCGTTCGACGGGCGCCTCGATGCCACGGTGGTGGGGCTCGAGGCTGCACACCTCCGCTGGTGGGCGCACGGCGGGCCCGACGAGGTCGACAACGCCGTATGCCTGTGCACGATCCACCACCGGCTACTCGACCGAGGGGTGCTGGGGATCTCGGCCGACCACGCGGTGACCGTGTCACGCCACTTCGTGGGCTACAGCGATGCCGCGCAGCAACTGGTGCTGAGCCTCGCAGGCCGGCCGGTGCGAGAACCCCAACCGGGCGAGCCACCCCCGGCGGATCATCACGTTGCCTGGCACGCCGAGCAGGTCTTCCGTGGCCCCGCCCGGCTCGCCGGGTAGACCCCGACCTCCCGCTCGAGCTCAGCGCACCTCGATCACCGCGGCCGCGCCCATGCCACCGCCGGCGCACAGCGACGCCACCCCGTAGCCGCCGCCGCGCCGGCGGAGCTCGTGCAGCAGGGTCACGAGGATGCGCGCCCCCGAGCAGGCGACGGGATGCCCCAGCCCGACGGCACCGCCGTTCACGTTCACGATCGACGGGTCGAGGTCGAGCACCTTGATGGTGCCCACGGTCATCGACGCGAACGCCTCGTTGATCTCCACCAGGGCGAGGTCGTCCATCGACAACCCGGCCCGAGCCACGGCCCGGGGGATGGCGATGGTCGGCGCCAGCCCGGTCTCCTCGGGTGGCACCCCCACCGCGCACCAGGCTCGCACCACCCCGAGCACCTCCAGCCCGTTCGCCTGGGCGTAGTCGCCGTCCGCGAGCACCAGCGCGGCGGACGCGTCGTTGAGCGACGAGGAGTTCCCGGCGGTGATCGTGCCGTCCGGCACCCCCGAGAGCACCCGCAGCGACGCCAGCTTCTCGAGGGTGGTGTCCCGGCGGGGGTGCTCGTCGGTGTCGAAGATCCGGGTCTCGCCTCCCCAGCCCCGCACCTCCATGGGCACGATCTCCTCGGCGAAGCGGCCGGCGTCGATGGCGGCGATCGCCTTCCGGTGGGAGCCGTAGGACCACTCGTCCTGCTCCTCGCGGGACACCCCCACCTTGCGGGCGGTGTTCTCCCCCACGGTGATCATCATGTTCATGTTCGGCGCCTCGGGGCGGTCGGGGTGGCTCGGCGAGAGCCACTGCTCGGGGACGCCATAGGGCACCGGTGACTTGCGGTAGGTGACGGGCGCCTGGGTCATCGACTCCACCCCGCCCGCGATCACCACCCGGTCCATGCCGGCCCGGATGCTCGCCGCGGCGGTGGTCACCGCGGTCAGGCCGGTGGCGCACTGGCGGTTCACCGCCAGCCCGGGCGTGTCGGGCGGCAACCCCAGGTCGTTGGCCAGGTACCGGGCGATGCAACCGCCGCCCTGGAGCACCTCGCCGAGGATCAGGTCGTCGACCTCCTCGGCGGGCACGCCCGATCGGGCCAGCGCCGCGGACACGGACGCCTTGCCGATGTCGTAGATCGTGGTGTTGGCCAGCGCCCCCTTGTAGGCGTCAGCGATCGGCGTGCGGACGGCGGAGACGATGACGGCTTCACCCATGGCCGGCATTCTCATCCCTGACATCCGTGTCAGCAACTGGCACTACACTCCCGCCCCGTGGGATCCCTGGAGGGCAAGAGCGCCATCGTCACCGGTTCCGGCCGGGGGATCGGGCGGGCCGAGGCCCTGGCACTGGCGGCCGAGGGTGCGGCGGTGATCGTCAACGACGTCGACGCGGACCAGGCCGAGGCGGTGGCCGCCGAGATCGAGGCGGCTGGCGGGCAGGCGTCGGTCAGCACCGAGGACGTCTCCACCTGGGCTGGCGCCGAGGCGGTGGTCGAGCAGGCCCTCGGCGAGCACGGCCGTCTCGATGTCCTGGTCAACAACGCCGGCATCCTGCGCGACGCCATGAGCTTCTCGATGACCGAAGCCGACTGGGACGACGTCATCCGGGTCCACCTCAAGGGCCACGCCGCCACCTCCCACTTCGCCGGCGCGCACTGGCGAGCCCGGGCCAAGGCCGGGGAGCAGCCCTCGGGGCGGATCATCAACACCACCAGCGAGTCGGGCCTCTACGGCCTGGCCGGCCAGGTCAACTACGCCACCGCCAAGGCCGGCATCGCGGCCATGACCATCGTGCTCGGCCGGGAGCTGCGCAAGTACGGGGTGACCGTCAACGCCATCGCCCCCCGGGCCCGCACCCGCATGACCGAGACGGTGCTGGCGGGCCTCGAGCCCGAGGAAGGCCGCTTCGACGAATGGGACCCGGCCAACATCGCCCCGGTGGTCGCCTGGCTGGCCGGCGACGACGCCGCGGATGTCAGCGGGCAGGTATTCGTGGTGTTCGCCAACCGCCTCCACCTCATGGACGGCTGGGATCTCGCCAACACCATCGAGACCGAGGGCCGCTGGACGGTCGGTGAGCTGCGGGCCCGCAAGACCGAGCTGTTCGCCGACCGAAGCCCCGGCCTGCCCCGCATGGGCTTCGGATCCTGAGTGGGGCCGCGCCGATGACCGAGCTGCTGGTCGACCAGTTGCGGATCATGGCCCACCACTACCCCGACGCGGTCGCCTACCACGACCTCGACGGTGACCGGTCGATCACCTTCGAGCGCTGGCACACCGACTCGAGCCGCCTGGCCCGGGGACTGATCGCCGCAGGGGTCACCAAGGGCGATCGGGTGGCCATCTACCTGCCCAGCGAGCACATCATCGCCTGGATCATCACCTACGCCGCGGTGCACAAGGCCGGCGCGGTGGCCGTGCCGGCCAACACTCGGCTGGCCCCTCGGGAGGTCGGCGCCATCCTCGGTCACGCCGAGGTCACCGCCGCGGTCACCTGCGAGGCACTCGTCCCGACGCTCGATCAGGCTCGCCCCCGGGTGCCCAGCCTGCGCACGACGATCACCGTCGACGGCAGGCCCGGGACCATCCCCGGCGCCCGCTCGTGGGAGCAGGCGCTCGACCACGACGGCGACGACATCCAGGTTCCCCTCAACGAGGGCGACCTGGCCGACATCATGTACACCTCGGGCACCACGGGACTGCCGAAGGGCGTCGCGGTCCGGCATCGCAATGCCGCCCTGCTCCCCAACGGTGAGGTGCCCTGGAGTGGCCACGCCTGGTTGCAGGGCTCGCCGCCGTTCACCTTCGCCGGTATCTCGTTCATCTACAACCCGATGAAGCTCGGCATGTCGTGCCTGTTCCAAGCCCGCTTCGACGCCGACCGTTGGCTCGACCACGTCGAGCGCCACCGCCCCACCGCCACCTTCCTGGTGCCGGCCATGGCCCGCCTGCTCACCACCCATCCCCGCTGGCCTTCCGCCGACCTGTCGAGCCTGACCCTGGTCAGCGTGGGCAGTGCCCCGCTCCCCCCCGAGACGCTGGTGGCGCTGTGCGACCGGCTGCCCGGGGCCACGGTCACCAACAGCTACGGCATGACCGAAGCCGGCCCCGCCTACTGCGCCATGTCCCGCGAGGAGGTGCTCAAGCGCATCGGATCGGTGGGCAGGCCCATGCCACCGATGGAGGTGCGCATCGTGGCGCCCGGCACCGACGACGACCTGCCGGCGGGCGAGCAGGGCGAGGTGTTGATCCGGATGCCCGGCCGGCATCGCGAGTACTACCAGGACCCGGACGCCACGGCCCGCACCTGGGCCGGCGGCTGGCTGCACACCGGCGACATCGGCTACCTCGACGGTGACGGATTCCTCTACATCGTGGGGCGCATGAAAGAGGTGATCATCCGGGGCGGCCACAACGTGCACGCCACCGACGTCGAGGCCGTGCTCTACGAGCACCCCGGCGTGCTCGAAGCAGCCGTGGTGGGCATCCCCCACGAGGTGCTGGGCGAGGACATCGCCGCGTTCGTCGTGCCCCGCCCCGCCGCCCGCCTCGACCCCGAGGAGGTGAGCGGGTTCTGCGCCGCCCGGCTCGCCGACTACAAGGTGCCCCGCCGGGTGCACGTGATCGACTCGCTCCCCCGCAACGCCACCGGCAAGGTGCTGAAGGGCGAACTGCTCGACCTGCTCACGACGACCCAGGAGGACGGCTGAATGGCACTCGAGGAGCTGAAGGGCCGGGATCTCGGCACGCAACGGGTGGTGATCGAGCGGGCCCCGGTGCCCGTGTTCGCCCGGGCGGTGACCGACGATGACCCTGCCTACCGGCGCGACGGGGCGCCGGTGCCACCGACGTTCCCGTTCGTGATGGCCTACTGGGGCACCGTGGAGGGTGAGGTGACGGGCCTGCCGATCGGCGAGCTGCGCAAGCGGGGGATGATCCTGCACGGTGAGCAGGAGTTCGAGTACCACCGCTGGCCGAAGGTCGGCGACGTCCTCGAGGGACGCCGCACGATCGCCGATGTCTACGAGCGTGAGACCTCGAGCGCGCTGATGGAGTTCTACGTCATGCAGACCGACTGGCGTGACGCCGAGTCGGGTGAACCGGTCGTGAGCGACCGGTTCACCCTCATCGTGCGAGCCAAGAAGAGCTGACCGTCAGCCGGCGTACCGGGGGGTCACCACCGCGATGGGAGCGGCGGTGGTCGTGGTGGTCGGCGCAGCGGTCGTGGTGGTCGTGGGCTGCTCGCACACCGGGACCTCCGAGCTGATCACGAACCAGCCGGTGTCGCCGTCGGCGCCGCCGTAGAAGTACAGCGTCGACACCATGCCCGTCTGCAGGTCCCCTGGGCTGCCGGTGTCGAGGACCACGTTGTCGGTGACCGGGTCACGCAGCTCGGAGTTCGTGTAGGAACCGGCGGGGATGTCGGTCGTCGATTGCTGACCGGCCGCGACCCCGCTCGCCACCTCCGTCCACGAACCCCCCGAGGGCTCCATGAACAGGTTGACCGCGGGCCACGCGGCGCCGTGCCGGAACGTCACCCGGGTCTCGCCGTTCTCGACGCAGGAGGTGTCGTCGGCGAACACCACCGCGGTCGGATCATCGGAAGGCCAGTACGCCATGACCGTGACCTGCCCGGCGGGGATGTCGAGGGTCTCGTCGATGAACACGCTGCCCGAGCAGTCGGAGCCCTGGATGAACTCGAACTGGTGGTTACCGGGGCTGAGGTCGATCGGATCGCTCGCCTCCTCGGTGTCGAGATCGCCGGCGAAGGTGCCGTCGATGCACACCGCCAACGGGAAGTTGTTTTCGGCGTCGTAGGCCACCGCGTTCACCACGGTCACCGTGGCGCCGGTGGCGATGCCGGCCCCGGCGGGGGTGGAGACGAACGCGGACCCGCCTGCGAGCGCGACCGCCAAGGCGGCCGCGGAGAGAGAACGGCGATGCAATGGAGGACCTCCCAGCTCCTTGGATAAGGAGGTGGAGCTTACCAGCGGAGCTCGTCGAGGAACGACGACACCAGGTTGACGGTGGAATGGGGGTTGTCGCCGGCGGCGAGGTGCCCGGCCTTTTCGACCGTCTCCAGCCGGGCGTTCGGGATGAGGGCTGCCACCTCCTCGGCCCCCTGCTGGCTCAACACGTCGCTCGCCGCGCCCCGCAGCACGAGCACCGGGCAGGTGAGGCGGGCCGCGGACTCCTCCACGCCGGCGAGGAAGGTGTCGAGGTTGTCCGCGGGGTGGCTCTCGCGGGGCAGCCCCCGGAAACGCCGGCCGAACCCGTGCTTCCACTCCCAACGACCGTCGCTGCGCTGGCGGAGGTTCCTGGTGAGGCTCTCGGGCCGGACGTCCTTGCGCTGCGGGAGGTACTTGGCGATCTCGGCCGCCGCCTCCTCCAGGGAGGCGAAGGACTCGTGCGCGGCCATGAAGTCGATGATCTTGCGCACCCCTTCGGGTTCGAGGCGGTGGCCCACGTCGATCAGCGCGATCGCCGCCACCCGGTCGGCATGCGCGTCGGCGAAGGCGATGGCGCTCAGCCCACCGAGCGACGCGCCCACCAGCGCCACCCGCGACAGGCCGAACTGGTCGAGCAGGGCGGGCAGGGTCGCAGCGATGCCCGACGGGCCGAACCCGTCGACCATCGGGTCCGAGTCCCCGTGGTTGGGCAGGTCGGGGGCGAGCAGGTGGTAGCGGTGCCCGATGGCCGCACCGAGCTCTTCGTACATGTACGCGGTCTGGCCCCCGCCGTGGAGGCAGAGCACGCCGGGAAGGCCGCCGTGACCCCACTCCAGGTAGTGCACCTGGCGGCCGTCGACGATGGTGAACCCGCTTCGACCGGACCTCGGCACGTCGTGGCGCGGCACGCCGTCGTCGTCGGGCACCTCGGCTGCGCTCATGGGCTCATTCAAGCCGCACCAGATCACTGACGTCCACGTCAGGAATCGTGGCAAGCTGCCCCCATGGACCTGCTGCACTCGCTCACCATCGGTGACGTCCTGCGCGAGCACCGGCGCAGCTACCCACAGCGGATCGCGGTCGTCGACGGCGACGTCCGACTCACCTGGCCGCAGCTCGACGATCGGGTCAACCGTCTGGCGAACGCGCTGGCCGCGAGCGGGTTCGCGGCGGGCGACCGGATCCTGTGGTTGGGCCAGAACTCGTTCCGGGTGCTCGAAGCGCTGTGCGCGGCGGCCAAGCTCGGCGGCGTGCTCTGCCCGGCGAACTGGCGGCAGTCCGCGGCGGAGCTGGCCTTCGTCATCGACGACGTCGATGCGCGCCTGGTCATCTGGCAGGAGCGTGAGATCGGCGACGCGGTGCGGGAAGCCCGCCGGCTGGCCGGCGACGGCGACGCTCGATGGGTGCGCCACGACGCCGAGCCCGGGGATCCCGACAGCTACGAGGCGCTCCTGCGGGAGGGCTCGCCCGAGGACCCGGCGATCGAGGTCGACCCCGCCTCGGCGGTGCTGATGCTCTACACCGCGGCGTTCACCGGCACGCCCAACGGGGCCCTGCTGAGCCACACGGCGGTGCTGGTCCAGGACCTGGTGATGGGCATGATGCAGGAGATCTCGAACGACTACGTGTACCTGAACAGCGGGCCGCTGTTCCACGTGGCCACGTTCATGACCACCATGGCCACCTTCCACTTCGGCGGCACCAACGTGTTCACGCCCCGGGTCGATGCCGAGGAGCTCTGCCGGCTCATCCAGGAGGAGCGCTGCACGGGTGCCTTCCTGATGGGGCCGACCATCAAGGAGATCCTCCGACTGAACGCCGACGGGCGGTACGACCTCAAGAGCCTGCGCACCTTCGCCGGCAAGCCCGAGTGGAACGAGATGATCACCGTCGACACCAGCCCCTGGGCCCGGCGGCCGGCCGGCTTCGGTCAGACCGAGGTGATGGGCATGCTGACCCTCAACGCCTGGGGTGGCGAGGCGGACGGCAACTCGGGACGGCCCACCCCGATGGTCCAGGTGCGCATCGTGGACCCCGAGGGTCAAGAAGTACCTCCCGGTGAGACCGGTGAGATCGTGGCCCGAGGGCCGACGGTGATGAACGGCTACCACAACCGGCCGGAACTCAACGCGCAGCGCCTCGCCGGGGACTGGCACCACACGAACGACCTCGGGCGGCGGGAGGCGGACGGGTCGATCACCTTCATCGGCCCGAAGGGCCGGCTCATCAAGTCCGCCGCGGAGAACATCTATCCCGCCGAGGTCGAAGCCTGCCTCCAGCAGCACCCGGCGGTGCGTGAGGCGGCGGTGATCGGGGTGCCCGATCCCACTTGGGACCAGAGCGTGAAGGCCATCGTGGTGCTGCACGAGGGGCAGACCGCCACCGCCGAGGAGATCATCGAGCACTGCCGGGCGAGCATCGCCAGCTACAAGAAGCCTCGGTCCGTCGAGTTCGTCGATGCCCTGCCCCGGCAGGGATGGGCGGTCGACTACGAGGCCCTCGACGAGCGCTTCGGTGGTGGCGGCTACCCGGGCGAGGGCCGCTGAGGATCGACCCGGGGCTTCAGCCGGTGGGCTGGTCGCCCATGAAGACGATCTCCCGGCGAGCGAAGCGCCAGCGGCCCCCGTCGAGCACCAGCCGGTCGTGGTAGCGGCCGGCGGAGGTGATGGCCAGACCTCCGCCAGCCCGGCCCACGAAGACGTAGTCGGTCACCGCCCGGGCGCCGGTGCCTCCCTCGTCGAGGTCGATGAGGGGGTTGGCACACAGGTGCTTGCCCCGCCGCTCGGGTGGCTGGCCCTTTTCGATGAACGCCTTGATCGCCGCCCGGCCCCGGTGGGTGATGCCCATGACGTGGAACTCGGCGTCGTCGACGTAGAGGTCGGCCCACTCGTCGAAGCGGCCGTCGTCGCAGAGCTGGCAGTAGAGGGCGAGCGTGCGGCGGATGCCTTCTTCGGGGGTCACGTCACGAGTCAACCACGCCCGCAGCGCGCACGCCGGCCCCGTCGAGCAGGCGATCGATCTCCGCTGGCGGGCACGGCCGGGCGAAGTGGAAGCCCTGGCCGAGCCGGCAACCGAGCGAGAGCAGCCGCTCGGCGTGCACCGCGCACTCGACACCTTCGGCTACCACGTCGAGGTTGAGCGCGCCGGCCATGCCGACGATCATGGCCACGATCGACTCCTCCCGGTCGCCGCTGCCCAGCCGAGAAACGAAGCTGCGGTCGACCTTGAGCGTGTCGATCGGGAACCGCCACAGGTAGCTGAGCGACGAGTAGCCGGTGCCGAAGTCGTCGAGACAGAGCTTCACCCCGATGCGCTTCAAGGCCTCCAACGAGGTGGCCGCGGCCTCGACGTCTCGCAGGAGGATGGTCTCGGTCAGCTCGATGTGCAGCCCGGCCGGGTCCGCACCGGCCCGCTGCAGGCAGTGCTCGACCTTCTGAACCAGATCCGGCAGGGGCAGCTGCCGGCCGGAGAGGTTGACCGACACGAACAACCCGGGCCGGCGCCGCTGCCAGGCGGCCAGCCGCTCGCAGGCGTGGGTCAGCAGCCGTTCACCGAGCGGCACGATCAGCCCCGTGTCCTCGGCGAGGGGGATGAACTCCTTGGGGGCGAGCAGGCCGAGCATGGGGTGGTTCCAGCGGGCGAGCGCCTCCAGCCCCACCACCCGCCCGGTGGCCAGCTCCACGATCGGCTGGTAGTGCAGCTCGAACTCGTCCCGGTCGATGCCGTAGCGCAGCGCGATCTCGAGCTTGCGGTGCGACTCCACCCATGCGCGCATCTGCGCATCGAACACGTCGTAGTCCTGATCAGGCCGGTCCTTGGCCTGGTAGTAGGCGACATCCGCGTTGCTGACCAGGGTCTCGGCGGTGCCCGCGCCGTTCGGGGAGAACGCGATGCCGACATCGGCGGAGATGAAGGCCTCGTCGTCCTCGCCGAGCTGGAAGGGAGTCTTCATCGCCTCCACCAGCTCCGAGGCC
Organism: Rhabdothermincola sp.; assembly: GCF_036846205.1. Classification (NCBI taxonomy): domain Bacteria; kingdom Bacillati; phylum Actinomycetota; class Acidimicrobiia; order Acidimicrobiales; family Iamiaceae; genus Rhabdothermincola; species Rhabdothermincola sp. The sequence goes on from NZ_DAIUCK010000055.1 coordinate 13,262, forward strand.
AGCCACACGGCGTCGCCGACGTCGTCGAGCTCGTCGCTGAACACCACGAACTGGTCGCCGCCGAACCGGGCCACCGTGCCTCGCAATCCCACCACCTCGACCAGCCGCTGAGCAGCGACCTTGACCAACTCGTCGCCCGCGCCATGACCGAGCGTGTCGGTCACCAGCTTGATTCGATGCAGACCCACGAAGAGCACCGCCACCGGGCGCCCGTGCAGCCGGGCCCGGTCGAGCGTCGCGGCCAGCTGGGCCATCAACAGCACCCGGTTCGGCAGGCCGGTGAGCTGGTCGTGGGTGGCCAGGTGCTCGAGCTCCAGCTCGAACGCCTTGCGCTCGGAGATGTCGTGGACCATGCCGATGAACAGCCGGCCCGATGCGGTCTCGACGTCGGTCACCGTCAGCTCGACCGGCACCACCTGCCCGTCGGGGCGCCGGACGTGCACCTCGACCGGCCCCACCACACCCGTGCGCTCGCCGCTCAGATACTCGCCGAACGCGTGCTCGAAGAGCACCTTCTGATCGTCGGCGATCAACACCGACACGTGGCTGCCGATGACCTCGGTGGAGTCGTACCCGCAGATCCGCTCGGCTGCCGCGTTGAACTCGACGATGCGCATCTGCTCGTCGCAGGTGACGATGCCCTCGGCAGCCGCCTCGAGGATCGCCCGGGTGCGGTTGTCGCTCTCCCGCAGCCGGTTGGCCGCATCGACGGTGTCGGTCACATCCGCGACCGTGCCCACCGCCACCACCTCGAACTCACCCCAGTCCCGCATCACCGCGAAGCGGGCCCGCACCCACAGGAACGAGCCGTCCGCCCGCAACAGGCGGAACTCGAACGGCGGAGGCATGGTCCCGGTGAGCGACGGGGCGGCGATGTCGAGGGCCTGGGCTCGCTCCAGATCATCCGGGTGGACGAACTCGAGCCAGCGGCGGCCTTCGGCTTCGGCACGAGGGATCTGCAACATCTCCGCCAGCTGCGGGTTCACGTAGTCGAGCGCGCTGTCGTTGCCGACGATGAAGATGCCGATGGGAGCGTGCTCCGCCAAGAGCCGGAACCTCGCCTCGCTCTGGCGGGCCTCCCGCTCCCGTTCCACCAGCAGGCGCTGCGCGTGCACCTGGTCAGTGACATCCAGTGAGACGGCCAGCGCGCCCGCACCCTCGGGGAGCGGCACGGCGTAGAGCCGTGAGGCCCAGGCGCCACCCCGCCCTCGGCCCTCGATCTCATAGACGGCCCCCTCACCGTCGAGGACCTGCCGGAACAGCGATTCACCGAGTGGGCCGAACACCGACACCGGCTCGCCGACCAGGGCGCCGTCGCTGAGCCCCAGTCGTCGCAGCCCCTGCCCGAAGCATCGGGTGAAGTGGCCGTCGGCATCGACCGCGAACAAGGCGATCCCCAGGTTGCTGGCGATCCCCCGCAGCCGCTGGTCGACCTTGCCGCCCGGCTCGGCGAGCGCGTCCAGGGCCATCGAGGTCAGCGCGTCTGCGAACTGTCGGCCGGCGAGGTCGTCGAGGCGACTGACCTTTCGCACGCTCGTGAGGGCCTGATCGCCTGCGTCCCCTCTCACACACCCTCCAGGTGTCGGGCCCCCAACCGACGAGAGAGCGTACAAGAGGACCGGGCGGCCCGCCTCGGGGCACCTCTCACGTGGTGAAGGCCCCCTCGCCGGTCCGCCGCCAACCACCGGCCGCGCGGTTGCCGCCGTCGACGTACAGCGTGGACCCGGTGACGAACGACGAAGCGTCGCTGGCCAGGAACAGGGCCGCGGCGGCCACGTCGTCGACGTGACCCGGGTACGGCAAGGGCGTGCGAACGGGAAGCTCGCCCACCCCGGGTGTCGGGATCACGTCGGGCGCGATGGCGTTCACCCGCACGTGCCGGTCGCCGAGCTCCAGCGCCAGGCTCATCGTGAGGTTGGCGACCGCGGCCTTCATCGCCGCGTACACCGCGAAGCCCGGGGCGGCACGGTGGGCCTCGATCGAGGTGATGTTGATGATCGATCCGCCCCCGCCACGGGTGTCCGGGACGGCCGGCGGCAGGTGCGGCACCACCGCCCGGACCATGGTGGTCACGCTGGTGAAGTTCTCGCGCACGAGGGCGTCCTGGCCCTTGTCGCTCACGTCGAGGAACGCGGCGGCGAACCCACCGCCCGCGTTGTTCACGAGCACGTCGATGCGGCCGGCGGCCGCGGCCACCTCGTCCACCCACGCACACACCGGGCCGGGTTCGCGCACGTCGAGCACCCCGGACCACGCGCGCCGGCCCTCGGCTTCACATCGGGTGGCGACGTCCGTCAGCAGCTCGCCGTTGCGGTCACAGATCGCCACGTCGGCACCCGCGACGGCGAAGCACTGCGCGATGGCGGCCCCGATGCCCTGGGCCGCGCCGGTGATCACCGCCACCTTGCCGGCGAGGCTGAACGCACCGGGGCCGAGCACCATGGGGCGACTCTAGAGTGCGCGCATGGGATACGACGTGGAGGGCAAGCGGGTACTGGTGACCGGCGCGTCGGCCGGCATCGGCGCGGCGGTGGCCCGAGGGATGGCCGAGCGGGGGGCGATAGTGGGCATCTGCGCCCGGCGGGCGGACCGGCTGGCCGAGGTGCTCGACGACTGCCAGCGCCACTCGCCGCAGTCGCGCAGCTGGGTGGTCGACCTCGCGGATCTCGACGGCGTGTCGTCCTTCGCGCTCGAAGCCGACGACGCCCTCGGCGGCATCGACGTGCTGGTGAACAACGCGGGGATCCCGAAGCGGCGCAAGGTCCAGGCCCTCACCGTCGAGGAGGTCGACGCGGTGATGAGCCTCAACTACCTCTCGCCGGTGCGGCTGATCCTGGCGCTGCTCCCCCGGATGCTGGCCCGCGCCGCCGGGGGGCGCGAGCCGGCCCACATCGTCAACATCTCCTCGGTCGCGGCCCGCCTCAGCCCCCCCGGTGAGGCCGCCTACGCGGCCTCGAAGGCCGCGCTGAGTGCGTTCTCCGAGTGCCTGGCCGCCGAGCTGTGGGATCAGCCGGTCGACGTGCACCTGATCAACCCGGGCGTGATCGACACCGAGCTGTTCGAGCTACCCGGCAACGACCCGTTGCTCGCCACCGACATCGAACCGTTGCCCCCGGCACTGGTGGCGGACCTGCTCGTCGAGCAGCTCGATCGGGGCGCGTTCGAGCTGTACGTGCCGGAGTGGTTCCGCGACGTGTTCGCGGTGAAAGCCGGCGACATCGAGGGCTTCATCGCCGGGGCCGCCGAGTACCAGCGGCAGCGGGAGGCCGAGGCCGGCGCCGAGGCGGGCACCGGAGCCGCACCAGAAACCTGACGCTGGCGTCATGCTAGGTTCGCCGGCGATGGCAGCCACGGCGGTGCCGCAGACCTGGCGCTACCTCGACCTCGGCCGGCAGGGCCCGTACGAGAACGCCTCGGTGATGCCGGTGCTCGCCCGCTCCGTGGCCGAAGGCTCGGGCCCGATCGCGCAGACCAGCGTGTGGGGAAGCACCCATCTCAACGTGGGCTGGTTCGACGACGTGGACGCCACCCTCGACCTCGAGCGCTGCCGCGAGCTCGGCGTGGAGGTCGTGCGACGCCAGCTCTACGGCGGCGGCACGGCGTTCTACGGGGCCGGATGCGCGGCGATGTGGGGGTTCCTCCTGCCGAAGGACCCGAACGACCGGGCCGACCTCGACGCGCTGCTGGCCCGCTTCCAACCCGTCCTGCTCGACGCGCTGGCACGCATCGGTCTCGGGGAGGTGGGCTTCGAGGGCTCCAGCGACCTGCGCTGGCACGGCCGCAAGCTGGGCGCGCTCACCGCCCAGGACGTCATGGTGTGCACGTCGGTTGGCGGGTTCCTGAACCTGGCCAAGCCCGACATCGACCTGTACCTGCAGGTGGTGCGCATCCCCGACGAGAAGTTCAAGGACAAAGCGGTCAAGGACATGCGCGAGTACGTGTGCACCGCGGAGGAGGTCGCGGGCCATCCCGTCACCTACGAGGACTTCCGCGACGCGCTGCTCGGCGCACTCACGGACGCCGGCGTCCGCCTCGAACCGGGGGGCCTCACCGAAGGCGAGCAGTACGGGCTGTCGAAGATCTCCGCCCGGGTGGGCAGCGAGGACGCCATCCGCCGGGTGTCCTCGAGCCGGTTCCGGGAGGCCGCGCCCGCGGGGGCCCGGGTGGGCTTCGGGAACCACAAGGGACGCAAGCTCTGTCGAGCAGGCGTGGCGCTCGACGAGCGGGGAGTCATCGTGGCGGCGATGATGGCGGGCGACATGCACGTCTCCCCCGGCGACGTGATGGACCGGGTGGCCGCCGCGCTGGTGGGCGCCGGGTCGAACCACACCGCCGGGCTGCGAGAACGGATCGCGGGAGTGTTCGAGGCCGGCGACGTGCACCAGGCCGATGCGGCCATGGGCGTCACCACCGACGACCTGCTGGCCGCGCTGCGCAAGGCGATCGAGGACGCCGAGGCGGCAGGATGAACGTCGGCGGGGCGACGGTGCTGGTGACCGGTGCCTCCTCCGGTATCGGCGCCGCCCTGGCCGTGATGCTCGCCGACCGGGGGGCCACTGTCGGGCTGGTGGCCCGGCGCGAGGACCGCCTGCGAGCGGTGCTCGAGCGCTGCCAGGTCTCCTCACCCCGCTCCCGCATGTGGGTCGCGGACCTGGCGGAGGTCGACCGGGCACTGGCGATCCTGGACGAGTCGTGGGAGGCGTTCGATGGCCTCGACGTGCTGATCAACAACGCCGCCATCCCCAAGCGCCGAGACGTTCGGGCGCTCAGCCCCGGGGAGCTCGACGAGGTGATGCGGGTGAACTTCACCACCCCGGCGCGGCTCTGCCTGGCGGTGCTGCCCCGGATGCTCGAGCGCGACCGGGGGGTGATCGTGAACGTCTCGAGCGCCGGCGGGCGGATGGGGATCCCCCACGAGGCGGCCTACTGCGCGTCGAAGTTCGCCCTGTGCGGGTGGAGTGAGGCGATGGCCATGGACCTGGCCGGCACCGGGGTGCGGGTGCGGCTCATCATCCCCGGGGCGATCGCCACCGAGATCTGGGACCGGCCCGGCAACGCGCCGTCGTTCTACCGGGGACCGTTCGAGCCACCGGAGACGGTGGCCGCCGGCATCATCGACGCCATCGACAGTGACCGCTTCGAGCACTACCTGCCCGGGGACATGAAGGCCGTGGTGGAGTTCAAGACCACCGACATCGACACCTACCTCGCCGGCGCGGCCGCCGCGGCGACCGAGGCTCCCGCGGCCGCCGAAGCCACCCCCGGCGGGACGGACCAGCCGTGAAGGCACTGGTGTTCATGACCGACCCCGAGCCGGTGCCGCCACCACCGGCGGGCGCCCCCCGGCTGGTGCAGCACCTGGCCACCACCCCGATGAAGATCGAGGAGGTTCCCGACCCGGTGCTGCTGGGCGACGACTGGCTGGTGCTCCGGACCCGCTTGGCCGGCATCTGCGGGTCGGACACCAAGCAGGTGCTCATGGACTTCGACGACGCGGGCGACAACCCCATGACCGCGTTCATCTCCTTCCCCCAGGTGCTGGGGCACGAGGTGGTGGCCGACGTGGTGGAGGTCGGCCCCGCGGTGCGGGACATCGCGGTAGGCCAGCGGGTGGTGCTCAACCCGTGGCTGTCCTGCGCGCCCCGAGGCATCGACCCGCCCTGCCCGGCGTGCGCGGCCGGCGACTACAGCGCCTGCTGGAGCTTCCTCGACGGTCGCCTGGCGCCGGGCATCCACAGCGGCAACTCCCGGGACGCCACCGGCGGGTTCGCCGAATACCTTCCTGCGCACCGGTTGATGGTGGTGCCGGTGCCCGACGGCATCCCCGACGAGGTGGCCGTGCTGGCCGACCCGTTCGCCGTGTCGTTGCACGCCATCTGCCGCAACCCCCCACCCGACGGGGGCCGCGCCGTGGTGTACGGCGCCGGTGCGCTGGGCACCACCGCGACCGCCATCCTGCGGGCGTTGCATCCATCGGTGGAGGTGGCCACCGTCGCCCGCTGGCCGGCGCAGGCCGCGCTGGCCGCCCGGCTCGGGGCCACCGTGTTCGACCCCGAGCCCCGCCACGAGCTGATCGAAGCTCTCGCCGGGTGGTCGGGCGTGCCGGTCCGGCGCCCCTGGGAAGGCCTGCCGGTGCTGTACCCGGGCCACATCGACTGCATCTACGACACCGTCGGCGCACCCGAGACGGTCGAGGTCGGGATCCGGGTGCTGGCCCACGGAGGCAAGCTGGTGCAGATGGGCGTGTCGTCGCCGGCTCGCTTCGAGTGGACCCCGTGGTACTTCAAGGAGCTGCAGCTCGTCGGCTCCAACGCCTTCGGCGTGGAGGAGCTCGAGGGTCGCCGCCAGCACGCCATCGCCCACTACCTCAACCTGGTCGAAGCCGGCCGCATCGACCTGTCGGGCATGCTGACCCACCGGTTCCGACTCGACCAGTGGCGTGACGCGTTCCGGACCCTCATCGACCAGGGCTCGACCGGCGCCATCAAGGTGGCGTTCGACTTCCGGTGAGCGCGCTCCCGGCGAGCCTGCCCACGCTGGAGGAGCTCCTCGAGGGTTGGCCCCAGGGCCGCGACCTGGGCACCCGGTTGGCCGGCGGGCTGCGGGCCCGGGGGGTCCGACGGGGGGACCGAGTGGCCTGGCAGCTCCCCAACGACGATCGGGTGATCGCGCTGTATCGGGCCTGCTGGCGGATCGGGGCGGTAGCCGAACCGCTCCATCACCGGGTGGGCGCCGAGGAGCTCGGCGGGTTGCTCGTCGGGCTCGCGCCCGCGGTGGTGCTCGCCTCGTGGGACGAGCTCGACGCCCTGGCCGCGTCGAGCGAGCCCTACACGGGCGTCGACGCGGATCTCGACGATGACGCGGTGGTGCTGTTCACTGCCGGGTCCACCGGCGCACCGAAGGGGGTGCGACACACCCACCGCTCCCTCGCCTACAAGGCCCGATCGATGGTGGAGGTCCACGGCCTGCGCCCCGAGGACGTAGTGCTGATGCCGGCGCCACTCGCGCACATCTCCGGCCTGCTGAACGGCGTGCTGGTGCCGGGGGCGGCGGGCATGGCCAGCGTGCTGATGCCCCGGTGGTCCCCGCAGGAGGCCCTCGATCTGATCGAGCGGCACCGGGTGTCGTTCATGGTCGGCCCACCCACGTTCTTCGTGGACCTCATGGAGTCACCCGCGTTCCGCCCCGCCGCGGTGGCATCTCTTCGGCTGATCTCCTCGGGGGGAGCGGGGGTGGCACCGGCGTTCGTGGACCGCGCGACCGACCAGCTCGGCGCGGTGGTGAAACGCTCCTACGGCTCGACTGAAGCGCCCACCGTCGCCACCTCGGTGGAGGGGGACGATCCCGCCCTGGTGCGGGTCCACGACGGCCACCCGGTGGGCCAGGCGGAGCTGCGCCTCGACGATGCCGGACAGCTCCTGGTGCGCGGCCCCGAGCTGTTCGCGGGGTACCTGTCGGCCGAGCAGACCCGGGCGGCCATGGTCGACGGCGGGTGGTTCCAGACCGGCGACCTGGCCACCATCGGCGCCGGCGGGTGGCTCACGATCACCGGTCGCCTCAAGGAGCTGATCATCCGTGCCGGGGAGAACATCTCGATCCCGGAGGTGGAGCGAATCCTCGAAGCGCATCCGGCGGTGCGGCAAGCCGCGGTGCTCGGTGAGCCCGACGAGCGCCTCGGTGAGCGGGTGGTGGCCGTGGTGGTGGCACCGAGTGGGTTCGACCTCGAGGAGTGCCGCGGCTGGTTCGCACGGCGGGGGGTGGCCCGGTTCAAGACCCCCGAGCGGGTGGTGGTGGTCGACGAGCTGCCGGTGGGCGCGACCGGCAAGCTCGACCGGGTGGCGCTGCGCAGCCTGCTCAGCGGATGACGGCCTGCACCTCCACCACCCGCACCGGCACACTCGACGAACGCTCCAACATCCCCAGATCCCCCGCCTCCCCGGTGGTGGCCTCCCAACTGCTCGCGTAGGTGATGGTGGCCGTCACCACATACACCCCGAACGGCTCGCTGGTCGACGGCCAGGTGTAGGTGTGCGTGCATCCGCTGGCCTGACCCGCCGCCGGGCGGCTCGGGTCATACACGGTTCCCGGACCATCACAGACCACCCTGGTGCCATCCCCCACATCCCAGCTCACCCGC
>NZ_DAIUCK010000056.1:0-20283 GCF_036846205.1 Rhabdothermincola sp.
GGGACGGGCCGGTCGGGCCGGGCGAGGCGCGACACTGGCGCCATGTCTCTGGTCCTGGTCGACGTTCCCCGCCCCCACGTGGGGCTCATCACCCTCAACAAGCCCGAGCGGCTCAACTCGATGTCGTTCGGTCTGGTGCAGGCCCTCTACGAGACGATCGAGGAGGTGGCCGACGACAACGAGATCTGGGTCGTCGTGCTCACCGGCGCCGGGCGCGGGTTCTGCTCGGGCCTCGACCTGCACGACCGGGGAGTCCCCCCCAACGTGGAGGGCCTGGGCTTCGCACGCCTGGCCATGAAGTCGATGTCGTACATGGGCGGTGTCGTGCCCGCCATGCGGGCCATGCCCCAGCCGATCATCGCGGCCATCAACGGGGCCGCGATCGGGGGTGGGATGTGCCTCGCCCTGGGAGCGGACATCCGCTACGCGGGGGAGTCCGCCACGTTCGCCAACGCGGGTATCACCAACGGCCTGACGGGGAGCGAGCTCGGCATCACCTACCTGCTGCCCCGGGCAGTGGGTCTGTCGAACGCGGCGGAGATCCTGCTCACCGGTCGCCGTTTCGATGCCCACCACGCGCTGCAGATCGGGCTGGTCTCGCGGGTGCTCCCGGACGACGAGTTGCTCGATCACGCCTTGGACACCGCGGCGCACATGTGTGAGCTGTCCACGTTCGGCGTGCAGATGACTAAGCAGTGCCTCTGGGCGAATCTCGAGGTCGGCAGCTTGCAGGCCGCCATCGATCTCGAGAACCGCAACCAGCTCCTCGCTGGCTACACGGGCAACCTCGACGAGGCGATCGCCGCCTGGCGGGAGAAGCGCAAGCCGGTCTACGAGGAGTGAATGACCCCTCTCCCCCCGGCGTTCGAGGGCTCGGGTCGTCACTGGCACGCCCGCGGGCTGGACATTGGGCATGGGGCACAGCAGCCACTAATCTGACGGGTCGTCAGAACTCATCGCCGGCTCCCGGAGGCCCCTCATGCTCGATTACCTCATCAAGGGCGGCACCCTCGTCGACGGCACCGGTTCACCGCCTCGGGTGGCCGACGTCGGCATCCGCGGCGGCCGTATCGTCGCCATCGGTGAGGTCGACGAGGGGGCTTCCACCACGCTCGATGCCGGTGGGCTTGTCGTGTGCCCAGGCTTCATCGACCCGCACACCCACTACGACGCGCAGCTTCTCTGGGACCCGGCCGCGTCCCCCTCGAACATCCACGGTGTCACCACGATCATCGCCGGCAACTGCGGGTTCACCCTCGCGCCCCTGAAGGCCCGGGACGCCGACTACCTGCGGCGGATGATGGCCAAGGTGGAGGGAATGCCGCTCGCCGCCCTGGAGAACGGGGTGGACTGGAAGTGGGAGACCTTCGCGGACTACCTGAACCGCCTGGAAGGGCATCTCGGCGTCAATGCCGGGTTCCTCGTGGGGCACTGCGCCCTGCGCCGCTACGTCATGGGAGAGGCCTCGGTGGGCGGCGAGGCCACGCCCGAGCAGGTCGACGCCATGGTCCAGTTGCTGCATGAGTGCATCGAAGCTGGTGGTCTCGGCTTCTCCACGACCCTCTCGAAGACCCACTCCGACGGCGACGGCCAGCCGGTGCCCTCGCGCTGGTCGAACCGGGACGAGCTCCTCGCGCTCTGCGCGGCGGTCAAGGCCCACGAGGGCACCACGCTGGAGGGCATCGTCGACGGCTGCCTCGACCGCTTCACCGACGACGAGATCGACCTGTTCATCGCGATGTCGCTCGCGGCGAACCGGCCCATCAACTGGAACGTGCTCACCGTTGACTCGCACGAGCCCGACCGCGTCCCACGCCAGCTGAGCGCGTCGACCAGGGCCCGGGAGGCGGGGGCACGGATCGTGGCTCTGACGATGCCGGTGCAGGTGCCCATGAACATGAGCTTCCTCAACTACTGCGCCCTCAACATGCTCCCTGACTGGGGCCCGATCCTGGGCTTGCCGGTGCCGGAGCGCATCGAGAAGCTCCGTGACCCGGCCACCCGGCGGTTCATGCTGGAGCGGGCGGGCAGCGAGGAGGCCGGCGTCTTCCGCCGCCTGGCCGACTTTGCCAACTACGTGATCGGCGACACGTACTCCGCGGCCAACGAAGGTCTGAAGGGGCGGGTGGTGGCCGACATCGCTCGGGAACGAGGGCAGGATCCCTTCGACACCCTGGTCGAGATCGTGATCAACGACGACCTCCGCACCATCCTCTGGCCCATCCCGCCCGATGGCGATGACGCCTCCTGGGCGCTGCGCAAGCAGGTGTGGGACGACGACCGGGCCATGCTCGGCGGCTCCGATGCCGGCGCGCACCTGGATCGGATGTGCGGCGCGCCCTACACCACCCGCTTCCTCGGCGACTGCCTGCGGGGCCGGCGGCTCGAGCCGCTCGAGCGAGCGGTGCAGATGCTCACCGACGAGCCAGCCAGGCTGTTCGGCTTGCGTGGTCGAGGACGCATCGCCGAGGGCTATGCCGCCGACGTTGTCGTGTTCGATCCCGAGACGGTGGGCGCGGAGCACGCGACGCTCGTCAACGACCTTCCCGGGGGAACGGCGCGGCTCACCGCGGCCGCGAACGGCATCGTGCGGGTCCTCGTGAACGGGGTGGAGACGGTGGCCGACAACCAGGCGGTGGGCGCGCTGCCGGGGACGGTCCTGCGCTCCGGCCGTGACACGGAGACGGTCCTGCCCTAGGCGATCCCGGGCCGTCGCTCGGCGACGGCGGCCGCCGGGCGACCGCTACTCGAAGCGAGCGCCCATCTCCCGCAGCACATCGATCATGCGCTGGGGTGAATCGGGTGCCGGGTCGCCAGGTTCGTAGCGGACCGAGTCGAGCGCGCCGGTGAACGGGAACGGCCCGAAGCGCTCGTAGAGGTCCCATGCCACGGGTGAGCGCCGGTCGATGCCGACGTCGATGCCCTCGAACGGTGCCATGCCGAACAGCATGGGCACGCCCTCCAGGGTGGCGCAGACCCGGCCATCGACCCGCACCGTCACGTCCCAGCGGGTCCGGCCGGGCGCGTGCAGGTCGACCACGATCTCCCGCGCGCCAGCAGGGACCTCGCCAGCGGACAACCGGCGAAGACGTCCTCGCCCGTCGTTGTGGACGAACACCGCCTCGTCGTCGAGGACGTAGAGCCCGTAGCCAGACCCCTGATCGCCGTGGGCCACCAGGTAGCCCCGGTCACCCGGACGGAAGCCCCCGAGGCGAGCCGTGATCCGACAGGACCGGAACCAGATGAGCTGCACCGACCGCCAGCGCTCGAGCGTCGGCGTGCCGGGGCGGATCGTGACGGGTTCTGCGAAGGCATCCACCCACGGGGGGCGCACCAGGTACTTCACACTCGATCCCTCGTCCAGGGGGTAGACCTGGAACCGCCAGGCCGCCCGATCGAACGCCTCGGCGAGCTCGCGCACGCGGTCCGGGTGCTCGGAGGCGAGATCGTTGAGCTCCGTGGGGTCGGTCTCGAGGTGGTACAGCTCCCATTCGGCGTCATCGAAGGGCGTGAGCGGCCGATGGAGGGTCACCACCTCCCATCCCTCCCGGTAGAAGCCCCGATGGCCGAAGGTCTCGTAGTGCTGCTCGACGTGGCGGCTCGGGGCCTGCGGGTCGCGCAGGGTGGGCACGAAGCTGGTCCCCGCCAGAGGCTTGAGGCGCTTGCCGTTGCGCTCCTCGGGTCGCTCGATGCCGATCAGCTCGAGGAGGGTGGGGAGCACGTCGGTGACGTGGGTGTACTGCCGGCGGAGCTGGCCGGCCTGCTCGGCCAGCAGCCGGGGCCAGGAGATGATGAACGGCACGGAGTGGCCGCCGGCATGCGTGTTGAGCTTGTAGAGCCGGAACGGGGTGTTGCCGAGCATGGCCCAGCCGCGGGGGTAGTGCGGTGTGGTCCGGGGTCCACCGATGAGGTCGAAGCGTTCGAGGTCGGCTGCGAGGTCGTCACCCTGCAGGAGGTGTACGTAGTAGGCGGTGGTGCCGACCGCCTCACCCTCGCGGGACGCGCCGTTGTCGGACGTGAAGATGACGATGGTGTTGTCGAGCTCGCCGAGCGCGTCGAGCTCGGCGAGCAGCCGGCCCAGGTTCTGGTCGATGTTGTCGACCGCCGCCGCGTAGACCTCCATGTACCGAGCGAAGAGCTTGCGCTCCTCCTCGGACAGCTCGTCCCAGGGGCGGACGTCGTTGTCCGGCTCGGCGTTGCGGGGGGCGAGCTCGGTGCCCGGCTCGAGGATGCCGAGCTCGAGCTGGCGGCGGTAGCGCTGCTCCCGGAGCACGTCCCAGCCCGCCTCGTAGGCCCCCCGGTACTTCTCGATGTCGGTCGGCTTGGCGTGCAGCGGCGCGTGGACCGCGGCATGAGCGAAGTAGCAGAAGAACGGCGTCCGCGGGTTGGCGGCTTTCACCTCGCGGATCATCGAGATCGCTCGGTCGGTGAGGTCGTCGGTGAAGAAGTAGCCGTCGGGGTAGCGGTCGATGTCGACTTGATGGTTGTCCTCGACGATCCGGTGCGGGTGGTGCAGGTTGGTGAACGCGTCGAGGACGCCGTAATAGCGGTCGAAACCCCGTTGGCAGGGCCAGGAACGCTTGTCGCCGGCCGCGTTCTGCAGCGCGTCGAGCGTGAGGTGCCACTTCCCGAGGGCCATGGTCGCGTAGCCGTGGTCTCGCAGGATCTCGGCCATGGTGGCGGCGTGCTCGGTCAGCTCCATCGCGTACCCGGGGAATCCGGGGTCCGCGTGGGGTACTGTGCCCACGCCCGCATCGTGGGGGTTGAGCCCGGTGAGCAGTGCCGCCCGGGTGGGCGAGCACATCGGCGCCGAGTGGAAGTTGGTGTAGCGCAGGCCCCGGTCGGCAAGCGCGTTGAGGTGCGGGGTGTCGATCTCACTGCCGTAGGGGCCGATGTCGGCGTAGCCGAGGTCGTCGACGAGCATCACGATGACGTTCGGTGCGCCCTCCGGCGGGGAGGGGCGCGGCGGCCACCAACCCTCCGAGCCGGCGAAGGTCCGACCGACCCGACCCTGGTGGCCGGCGTAGGGAGCCAGCTCGTCGTGTTCCACCCCACATGACTGCTCGTTCATCCCCGCCTTGCCTAGCACGGGCACGGCGGCCCGCGTGACCGAAACGGCATCGATGGCGCGGCCGGCGATCGGTAGGGTGACACGAGGTGGAGACAAGCGAGCAGGCCTCCCGTGATCCGTGGCCCACGAGGGCGGGTCCCGACGCCGTGGGCGACGCCATCGCCGGCATCGAGCCGCCGGTGCCCGACGATCGCGCCGGTGAGCCGATTGCCGTGCGCCGCTCCTTCGCCTTCGTGGACATCACTGGCTTCACGTCGTACTGCGACCGCTACGGCGACCGCGAAGCCATCGCGCTGCTCACCCGCTTCCGCTCCCACGTGCGCGACATCGCGGCCCGCCGCGGGGTGCGGGTGGCGAAATGGCTCGGCGACGGGGTCATGCTGGTCGCCGTTGACGACAGGCCGCTCGTCGCCGCGGTCACCGAGCTGGTGGTGCGCTGCGCGGCGTTGGGCATCGACACCCACGCGGGGATCTGCGCAGGTACGGCCCTTCTGTTCGAAGGGGACGACTACGTGGGCCGGCCCGCCAACGTGGCGGCGCGCCTGTGCGACGTGGCGTTGCCCGGGCAGGTGCTGGCCACCCAGCTCCGTGGGCCGCTCCCGAACTGGGTCGAGGACCGCGGGCCGTTCTCGGTGTGGGCGAGAGGAGTCGGCGAGCTCGACGACGTGCACGATCTGCGGGTGACCCCGACGATCGCGGTGGAGCTGAAAGGCGACGGCGCCGCCGCCTAGGCCGGCGCGGCGCCAGCTGCTGTGGCTTTGCCAGGGGTGTCGTGGCCGGCAAGCCTCACCTGCCTCCGAGCAGTCACTAACGTGCACGGCCGATGGGATGGAGGCGGGTCGCGCTGAGTGCCGGCTCGGCGGCATGCGTGGTGGCGGCGGTGGTCGCGGGCTGCACGGTCAAGGACGGCACCATCGAAGAACAGGTCAGGTCGGTGCCGGTCGGCGAACCGATCGAGTCCGGAGGCGTCTCGGTCGTGGTGGAAGAGGCGCGCGTCGCGGGCAGCGTGAGCTACGGCATGCGGTCGGGACGCTTCCTCGTGTTGATGGTGACGATGCACTCGGAGCGGGACGCCCCGTTCGAATACGGCCCGCTGGATTGGCGCTTGTACACGGACGACGGTGCGTCGCTCGAGCCGGTGGTGGTCGGCGAAGACGACCGGCTGGGCTTCGGGACCCTCAGCCGCGGCCAGCAGACCTCGGGTCGCCTCGCCTTCGACGTGGGCGAGCATCCTGCGCAGGGAAGGGTCGAGATCCGCTCGATCGACGGCACGGTGGAGGGATCCTGGCGGATCGCCGAGCCGGCGGTGAGCACCACGACGTGATCCCGGCCGTATCATCTCGGCCATGACCGGCGAGCGGTCGGGCACTGAGCGGCCGCGGCGTCACGTCGTGATCGGGCCTGAGTACGTGGGCGTGAAGCCCGGTACCGGAGCCCCACCGGTCGCCCCCGGGCTCCCTTCAGCGGTAGCGCCCGCCACCCGGGCTCGGCGCGCTGCACCGGGCAGTCGGCGGCGGCCGGCACCCCAGCGACCACCGGCGCCGCAGGCTCCTCGGGTCAGCAGGCGGCGGGGTGTTCCACTCCGGCGGGTTCTCCGGGTGGCGCTCATGCTCGTGTCGGCACTCGTGCTGCTGGCCGGCGCGCTCTTCGCCTTCGGCTGGTGGCAGTTCCGGCGCATCGACAAGGTGGCCGTCGCCTCGCTCTCGGCATCCAGCGGCCAAGGCACCAACTACCTCATCGTGGGGTCCGACTCCCGACAGGGCATCGACCCGCAGGCTCCCGACGCCGGGGCGTTCCTCGGTGAGGGGGTCTCGGGGGAGCGCACCGACACCATCATGGTGCTGCGGATGCAGGACTCGGGCAGCGCGCTGCTCTCCATCCCTCGGGACCTCTGGGTGAAGAACCCGGTCACCGGCGAGATGGGCCGCATCAACTCGGTGTACCAGAACGGGCCGGCCGCGCTCGTGCAGGCGGTACGGAACCTGGGCATCCCCGTGCAGCACTACGTGGAGATCGACTTCGTGAGCTTCGCCACGCTCGTCGACGCCGTCGGGGGTATCACGGTGGACTTCGCCCACCCGGCGCGCGACACCCACTCGGGGCTCGACGTGCCCACCGCCGGTCGGGTGACCCTCGATGGCGCGCAGGCCCTCGCGTACGTGCGCTCCCGCTACTACGAGGAGTTGGTGGACGGCTCGTGGCGAGCTGATCCCACCTCGGACCTCGGGCGGGTCCAGCGCCAGCGGGCGTTCCTGCAGGCGCTGCTCTCGAAGATCGCGAGCACGAAGAACCCCGTGGCCCTCGCCCGGCTGGCGTCCGCCATGGGCGGCGGGATGCGCATCGACGACCGGCTCACCTACCTCGACGCCCTCGGCCTGCTGTGGCAGGTGCGCGGCGGGTTCCACCCCGAGTCGCTCACGCTCCCGGTCACCAACCGCACGACCTCGGGAGGGGCCGCGGTGCTCGACCTCGACGCCGCGCAGGCCCGTCCGCTGATCAGCCGCTTCGGCGGTTGAGCGGTGGGCGGGGCGTGAACGAGGCCTTCATCCGCTTGATGCCGTGGATGAACGCGGACTGCAGCATGTCGGGCTCGCTCGAGACCTCGATGTCGGGCAGGCGGGACAGCAGTTCCTCGAACATGACCCGGATCTCCCGGCGGGCGAGGTTCGCGCCCAGGCAGAAGTGCGGCCCACCCGCGCCGAAGCCCACGTGATCATTCGGTGAGCGGGTGACGTCGAAGCGGAACGGCTCGTCGAACACCTCCTCGTCACGGTTGGCAGAGTTGTAGAACATCACCACCCGGTCACCGGCGGCGATCTCCTGGCCGCCGAGCACGGTGTCCTCGGTGGCGGTGCGGCGGAAGTGGATCACCGGGCTGGCCCAGCGCACGATCTCTTCCACGGCCGTTGGCGACACGCCATCCAGGTCGGCGAGCCAGCGTTGCTTCTGGTCGGGGTTGCGGGTGAGCTGCAGCAGCCCGTGGCTGATGGCGGTACGGGTGGTCTCGTTGCCTGCCACCACGAGCAGCACGAAGAACGAGCCCAGCTCGCTGGCGCTGAGCCGCTCGCCGTCGACCTCGGCGTGCATGAGCGTGGAGGTGATGTCCTCACGGGGGTTCGCCAGGCGCTCCTCCGCCAGCTCGAGCCCGTACTGGAAGAGGCCGAAGCCCGCGGCCATGAGGTCCTCGAAGGTCGATACGTATTCGGGGTCGCCGACCCCGAGGATGGTGTTGGTCCACTCGAAGATCTGCCGCTGGTCGCTGGCGGGAATGCCCATCATCTCGCAGATGATCTGCAGGGGCAGGGCGGCGGCTACCTCGCTCACGAACTCGACCTCCCCCTTCTCGCAGATCGCGTCGACGATGGCGCGGGCTTGCTCGCGCACGTGGTCCTCGATGCGGGCGATGTGGCGAGGGGTGAAGCCCCGGTTGACCAGCTTGCGCAGCTTCGTGTGGCGAGGTGCGTCCATGTTGATCATCGAGCCCAGGAACTCAGCGATCTCCTGGGGGATGTCACCGATGTTCGTGCCACCCAGACCGGAGGCGAACAGCTCGGGGTGGCGGCTCACGTGCATGACGTCGTCGTAGCGGGTCACGGCCCACCATTCGATCTCGCCAGGGTGGGGCAGGCCCCGCGCCAGGTTCTCGGCCAGCAGGACGGGATCGGCGGCATCGGGATCGAAGAAGGGCAGGCCACGCTGCCGGGAGACCGGCAGGTCACGGCGGAGGGCGGCGAAGGCCTCCTCGCGCTGGGGACCCATCCACAGCGCGCCGTCGGCGAGGTCGACGTCCTCACCCCGAAGCTCGGTCGTGCAGGGATCGGTGTCGGTGGGGGCCATGGGTGCACCCTAGTGGCACAGTGTTTCCCGTGTCCCTCCCAGGAGCACCCCGTGGGCACGCCACCGCAGATCGTCCGCCCGGAGCCGGTCGGTTGGCGGTGGTGACCGGCACCAACCCGCCCGCGGCCGCGCTGGCGGGCGGCTCGGAGCCGGTGGCGGTGGGCACGCCGCGCGGCCCGGTGGAGGTCTTCGATGCGGGCACGCACGTCGTGGTCGGCCGCCACGGCTCGGAGGTCAGTGTCCCGGCTCACCTGGTCGACCACGAACGGAATCTCCGGGCGCTGGTGGCCCTGGGTTGCGACCGGGTGCTGGCGGTGGCCTCGACGGGCAGCTTGCGGCGGGATCTGCCCACCGGGTCGGTCATCGCTCCCGACGACCTTTTCGGGCCGTGGGTGAACCCGACGATCTTCGACGACCAGCGCGGTCATTCCGTTCCCGGGTTCGACCCGGTGTGGCGCGCGGAGGTCGTGGGCGCGTGGCGGGACCGAGCGGCGACCCCGATCCACGATGGTGGGGTGTACGTGCAGACCGGTGGGCCGCGCTTCGAGACCCCGGCGGAGATCCGCTTCTTCGCCACCGTGGGTGATGTGATCGGCATGACCGTCTTCGCCGAGTGCCTCATCGCCCGGGAGCTGGGCTTGAGCTACGCCGCGGTGTGCGTGGTCGACAACCTCGCCAACGGTCTCGGTGATCGACCACTCACCGTCGAGGAGTTCCGGGCCGGGGTCGAGCACAACCGGGACCGCATGGTTCGAGACCTCTCCCGAGTGATCCCGGCCCTGTCCCCCGAAACCCCCAGCGGTGGCGGACCGTGGGCCTGACGGTCCTACGGGCATCGCTGGCCGGCGCCGAGGTCGGGGTGCGGGCCGACGACGGGGTGATCGTGGCCCTCGGCCCGGAGGTGGTCCCCGAGCCGGGCGACGAGGTGCTCGACGCGCACGGCATGGCCCTGGTGCCCCCCATGGTGAACGCCCACACCCATGCCGCGATGACGCTGTTCCGCTCGTTCGGTGACGACATGCCGTTGCGGACCTGGCTCGAGACCCGCATCTGGCCGGCCGAGGCCAGGTTGCGCCCCGATGACGTCTACTGGGGGACGCGGCTGGCGTGTCTGGAGATGATCCGCTCTGGGACCGCCCGGTTCTTCGACATGTACTGGCACGCCCCGGAGGCGGCCCGCGCGGTGCACGACTCGGGGTTGCGGGCCGTGCTGGCGGCGCCGTTGATCGACACCGGGAAGGCCAGTGGTCTGGCGGCGTTCAAGGACGACGCGCTGGGCTCGCTGGAGCGCATCCGTCCCTTCGAAGCGACGGGGCGGATCCTGGCCACGCTCGGCCCGCACGCGCTGTACACGGTGAGCAGGCCATCGCTGGAATGGCTCGGCGAGCTGATGGCCGAGCGTGGCCTCGGCTGCCAGATCCATCTGTCCGAGACCAGGCGAGAAGTGGAGGACTGCGTCGCAGAGACCGGTTTGCGTCCGGCGGAGCTGCTGCACGCCTGCGGGCTGCTCGGCCCTCGGACCGTGGTGGCCCACGGATGCTGGCTGGACCCCCACGAACTGGCGCTGCTCGCCGAGACCGGTACGACGGTGGCCACCGTGCCGGTGTCGAACCTGAAGCTGGCGGTGGGCAGGCACTTCCCCTACCTCGACGCCCTGGCGGCGGGAGTGCGCCTCGGGCTCGGCACCGACGGCACCGCCTCGAACAACAGCCTGGACCTTTTTCAGGACGTCAAGGTGCTGTCGCTGGTCCAGAAGTTCGCGGCGGAGGACCCTGCGGTGATGCCGGCGTCCGAGGCGCTGGCCATCGCCCGGGGGCAGCGCTCGCCCCACCTCGGCGGGTGCGCCATCGAGCCCGGCGGACCGGCGGACTTCCTGCTGGTGCAGCTCGACACGCCCGAGGTCTCGCCTGGCGATCTCGACGCCAACCTGGTGTACGCCGCCACGGGTGCCGTGGTGGACACCACGGTGGTGGCCGGCCGGGTGCTGATGCGGGGGCGGCGGGTCGCCGGCGACGAGGAGATCCTGGCAGAGGTCCGGGGCCGGGTCGGCCGTCTGACCGGTGGCTGAGCCGGTCCCGATCTGGACGCCGCTCAGATGTCGAGGAGCTTGATCAGCGAGATCGCGGACAGCGGCCCGTAGTAGGTGTCGCGGTTGGGGGTCTCGAAGCGGTAGGCCTTGACCCCGATGGGGTCATGGGTGGGCTGGCCGGACTCGTCGAGGAACTCCATCTCGACCACCTCGAAGGTCCCCAGCTCGACGGAGTACCACTCACCGGCGATGACGACTCGAGACACGCGCTGCAGCGGGATCGACATGGCGGCTCCTCACAGGCTCGGGGTGATCGGCAGGTAGAGGCCCGACACTAGCGAGAGGGGCTGGGGCGTACGCTCGGTGCGTCTATGACCCGCTCACCGTCCGGCTCGCTCACCCCGTTGTGGCTCTCGCACCACTTCCCCGAGCACTACGACCGCTGCGCGGTGATCGCCGGGCGGCACATCTGCCGCCGCTGCCTGGTGCTGTACCCGCTGGCCTTCGTGGTGATGGGACTGGGGTTGGCGGGGGTGCACTGGCCCCCGGCGTTGGACCCCGTCGCGCTGTGGCTGCTGCCGTTGCCGGCGGTGGTGGAGTTCGTGCTGGAGCATCGAGGGGTGCTGGCGTACCACCCCGTGCGGCAGGTCCTGCTCACCATCCCGCTCGCCCTGGGGTTGGGGCGTGGCTTCACGCTCTACCTCCAGGATCCGGGGAGCAGGCTCTTCTGGTCGGTAGTGGTGGTCTACGGGGGACTGTGCCTGGCCGCGGCGCTGCTGCGCCGTCGCCCGGAGGGGCCGTCGGTATGATCCGGCGATGGCCGAGGTCGTCATCTACCACAACCCGCGCTGCAGCAACTCCCGCCGGGCACTCGATGTGCTGCGCGAGCGGGGCGTCGAGGCCGAGGTCGTGCGGTACCTCGAGACGCCGCTCGACCGGCCAGCGCTCGAACGGCTCGTCGCCATGTTGGTCGACTCGCCGGCCGCGCTGGTGCGCCACGACAAGCGCTTCGCCGAGCTGGGCCTGGATCCGGAGGGTTACCGGGACCCGTCGAGCGTCGTGGAACTGCTCGCCGAGCATCCGGAGCTGATGCAGCGGCCCGTCGTCGTGGCCGGCGGCAAGGCGATCATCGCCCGCCCACCGGAGGAGAAGCTCGCCGCCTTCCTGGGCTGACCCGGCAGCCCCGCTCGTCACACCGGGGTCGGCACCGGGGCATCGGGTTCGGGCTCCTCGTCCTCGCCGCCCGGGGCACGCTCACCATCGGTCGTTGCGGCCCGACCCTCGTCCACGTGGATGTTCGGCAGGATCCGGTCAAGCCAGCGCGGGAGCCACCAGTTGGCTTTGCCCATGAGCTCCATGGTCGAGGGCACGAGCACCATGCGGACGATCGTGGCGTCGACGAAGACCGCCACGGCCAGGCCGAGGCCGATCATCTTGACGGTCGGGTCGGGGTTGGTGACGAACGAGAGGAACACCGCGATCATGATCAACGCCGCCGAGGTGATGACCCGGGCGGTGTCGGCCAGCCCGATCACCACACTGGTGTGGCTGTCGCCGGAGCGGAGGTACTCCTCCCGGATTCGGGAGAGGAGGAAGACCTCGTAGTCCATGGAGAGGCCGAAGAGGATGGCGAACATCATCACCGGGACGAACGCGGCGATGATGACGGTCTCTTCCAAGCCGATGGCCCCTCGGCCCCAGCCCCACTCGAACACCGCCACCAGCACGCCGTAGGCCGCGCCGATCGACAGGAGGTTCATCACCGCGGCCTTGAACGGCACGAACAGTGAGCGGAACACCATCATCAGCAGGAGGAACGATCCGCCGAGCACCACCGCGAACAGGTACGGCATCCGCTCCGTGATCCGGTTGGTCAGGTCGATCAGCTCGGCGGTGGTGCCACCGATGTAGACCTGGTCGGGATCGATGCCCGTGCCCTGAAGGGCTTGCGGCATCTGGGCCCGGAGGTTCTCGACCAGCTGCTTGGTCTCCGGGGCATTGGGCCCCGATCGGGGCACCACCTCGATGAACAGGATCGTGTAGTCGGGTGGGTTGCTCCCCGGGATCACCCGAGCCACATCGGGGATCGCTTCGAGCTTCTGGACGAAGCCCTCCACCAGGGTGAGCGTCTGCTGCGGGTCAGAGGAGGCGTTCGGGGGGAGCGGGCCCACGAGCAACAGCGGGCCGTTCGCCCCCTCACCGAAGCCCTGTGTGATGAGGTCGTACGCCTTGCGCTGGGTGGTGCCGGCCGGCGCGCTGGCGTCGGTCGGGAAACCGAGATCGATACGCAGGAGCGGCACCGTGAGCACCAGGAGCACGACGAGGCTCGCGGGCGCGAACAGCCAGGGTCGGCGGGCCATCTCGTGGGCCCAGCGGGCGGAGAGGGTGCGGCTGAGCTGGTCGGCCGGGAGCTCCTGGGTGCGGTGGTGCCACGGGAGTCGCAAGCTGTCGACCCGCCGGCCGAGCAGGCCGATCATCGCCGGGAGCAAGGTCAGGGCCGCGCCCATCGTGACCAGCACGAACAGGGCGGCGGTGAGGCCGAGGGTGCGAACGTAGGGGATGCCCATCACCCCCAGCGCGACCATCGCCAGGCAGACCGTCAGCCCGGCGAAGAGCACGGCCGAGCCGGCGGTGGCGAGTGCGTTGCCCACGGCGTCGTCGGTGTCCATCCCCTCGGCCAGGTTCTGGCGATAGCGGCTGACGACGAACAGGGAGTAGTCGATACCGACCCCGAGGCAGAGCATGGTGCCGAGGATCGGGCCGATGCTGCCGATCTCGAACGAGCGCTCGAGGATGACGATCAGCGAGGTCGCGACGCCGAGCGAGAAGAGCGCGGTGCCGATCGGCAGGAGCATCGCCACGCCCGATCCCAGCGAGATCAGCAGGATGATGACCGCCAGCGCCAGCCCGACGTCGTCGGCGTGCTCGGAGATCGCCGAGCGGGGCGCGTTGTAGATGTCCACCACCGCTCCGCCGAACTCGACCTCGATGCCGGCGGCCGATGCCGGCTGGGCGGCCTGCTCGAGCTGGTCGACCACGCCGCTGCCGACCTGGTCCGCGGGGACGGTGAACTGGACAGACGTGTACAGGATGGT
This sequence comes from Rhabdothermincola sp., assembly GCF_036846205.1. Taxonomy (NCBI): domain Bacteria; kingdom Bacillati; phylum Actinomycetota; class Acidimicrobiia; order Acidimicrobiales; family Iamiaceae; genus Rhabdothermincola; species Rhabdothermincola sp. The sequence goes on from NZ_DAIUCK010000056.1 coordinate 14,033, forward strand.
GCCGTCAGGCGAGATGTTGCCGGCGAAGACCGGGTCGGTCAGGGGATTGTCGAGCGGGGCCACGTTCGGCAGCGCCTGGAGGTTGGCGAGCACCTGGTCGATGGCCTGCTTGTTCGGTGGGTCGGTCACCTTGCCGGCCTGGGTCTGGAAGACCACCGTGGCACTGGTGCCGGTGGCGGCCGGGAACTGCTGCTCGAGCAGGTCGATCGCGCGCTGCGCCTCGGTGCCGGGGATGGTGAAGTTGTCGATCGGCCGCCCGCCGGCACGGTTGGACACCATGCCCAGCGTGACGGCCAGGAGCAGCCACAGGGTCAGGAACCACCAGTGGTGCCGGGCGGCGAACCTCCCGAGTCTGCCGAGCACGCTGTCTCCTCCCAGCCGCCGAGCGTCCAACCGTACACGGCGCCCGGTGGCCGCAGCGGGAGGCCGCTGCGGGCTCGGGCGATCAGATCGGGCGGGCTCCGGGCGTGCCGGCTTCGACCACCCAGCTCGAGAGGGTGGTCACATCCGCGGTCGGCTCGGCGGTGGTGGTGACCCCCCGTAGCCAGCACCGGCAGTCGTGCTCGGTCAGCTCCAGCACGCCGTAGCCGTTGGCGCGCAGGTCGGCGAAGCGCACCTGCGGCAGGTCGCTGATCGAGTCCTGCACGATCGAGGCGAACTCCTGGGGGAACGTCGACGAGATCGCCCCGCCCACGAACTCTGTGCCGACGGTCGGACCGTTCTCGGTGGCTTGGAGGTCAGCGACGCCGAAGGCATGGATGTCACCGGTGACCACGATCAGGTTGCTGCCCGCCGCGCCCGCCGCGTCGAGAATCTGGCGGCGCTCCGCGTCGTAGCCGTCCCACTGGTCGAAGTTCAGTACCGCGCCCGCGATGGGCAGCCGGGCCATGACCGTCTGGTTGGCGAGCACGTCCCAGATCGTGGTCGAGGACCCGATGCCCTGGAGCAGCCAGTCGCGCTGGTCCGTCCCGAGCATGGTCTGCGAGGGCGAGGTCTCGTCCCCGCAGGGGAGGCCGAAGGTGGGGCTCCCCGGTGCCGAGCACGCCTGGTCGGATCGGTGCTGGCGGCCGTCGAGGACGAAGAACGAGGCGAGCCGTCCCCAGTCGAGCTTGCGGTACAGCTCGAGGGCAGGCCCCCGGGGAGGCTCGACCCGAACCGGATGGTGCTCGTAGAAGGCCTGGTAGGCCGCCGCCCGGCGCTGGTCGAACTCCTCGACGGGATCGGCGTTCTCGCTGGCCGAGCCCGCGTAGTCGTTCTCCACCTCGTGGTCGTCCCAGGTCACCACCCAGGGGCATGCGGCGTGCGCGGCCTGGAGGTTCCCGTCGCTCTTGTAGAGCGCGTAGCGGTTGCGGTAGTCGGCGAGCGAGCGCACCTCCGGGCCGTTGTGCTGCCGGACCGCCCGGTCGCTGACGCCACCTTCGTAGATGTAGTCGCCGAGGAACAGCACCAGGTCGGGCCGTTCGTCGATCAGGTGGGGGTACGCGGTGTAGAAGCCGGACTGCCAGCTCTGGCAGGAGGCGAAGCCCACCTTGAGGGATCCGCTGGCGGGCATCGCATCGGGTGCGGGTGCGGTGCGGGTGCGGCCGACCGGGCTGGTGAACTCGCCGATGCGGAACCGGTACGCGTACCAGGTGTCGGGCTCGAGACCGGTCGCGTCGACGTGAATGCTGTGCCCGAACGCGGCTCGTGCGGTGGCCAGCCCCGCCACCACCACCTCGTCGAACGACTCGGTGGTGGCAATCTCCCAGAGGACCTCCACGTCGTCGTCGCCCATGCCTCCGCCCGTGAGCGGCTCCGGTGCGAGCCGGGTCCAGAGGATGAGGGAGTCGGGGAGCGGGTCGCCAGAGGCCACCCCGAGGGTGAACGGCGAGGTGGTCAGCGACGCCGGTGCGGCGGGCACCGCGGCTGGAGCAGTGGTGATCGGAGCCCGCCCACCGCTGCCGGTGTCTCTCGTGCATGCCATCGCGACGCCGGCGACCACCGCCGCCAGGAAGGCGCGCCGCGACAGTCCCTCCTCCTGACCCCCCGTGCGCATGGGGGGATCGTAGGGCCGGGCGGCTAGGCCTGCTGGGCTTGCTGGGTTCCGACCGTGAGCTCCCGGAACGGCACGTCCTTGTCGAGGCGCGGCTCGGAGGGCAGGCCGAGCACCCGCTCGCCGATGATGTTCTTCTGGATCTCGTCGCTGCCGCCGTAGATCGACACCGCGGGCGCGAAGAGGGTCATCTCGGTGACCATGCCGTTCAGCGGGGCATCGCCTCCGGCGAGCATCCCACCCGCGCCGACGATGCGCATGCCGAGGTCCCGCGACAGGCGGGTGATGCGGCTCATGGAGAGCTTGGCGGTGTTCGCCTCGGGCCCGGGACCACGCCCGGCGGCCTTGGCGGCTTTCATCCGCAGGGTGGTGTAGCGGGCGATCTCGTTCATCGAGTACAGCCGCATGAGGTCCTGTCGGATGGTCGGGTCACCGGCCACCCCGCAACCCTTGGCCAGCTCGATCATCAGATCGCCGCCACCGATCGGCCCACCTCCGCCGCCACCACCGCCGCGGCGAGCGCTCACGAAGTCGCCCGCCCGCCGCTCGAGGAAGCCGGCCTTGCCGCCGGGCACCGCACCACCGGCGGCGCCGCTGCCACCAGCGCCGAGGCCGGCTCGCTCGTTGGCCAGGGTGGTGTTCGCCACCGCCCAACCGTTGTTGAGCCCACCGATGAGCGCATCGTCCGCCACCCGGCAGTCGGTCATGAACACCTCATTGAACAGGGCACGGCCGGTCATCTCCCGCAGCGGCCGTACGTCCATGCCGGGCTGGTCCATCTCGATGGCGAAGTAGCTGATGCCGCGGTGCTTGGGGACGTCGGGATCGGTGCGGGCGAGGAGCATGCCCAGCTCGGCCCACTGCGCCCCGGAGGTCCAGACCTTCTGGCCATTGACGACCCACTCGTCCCCGTCGCGTACCGCCCTGGCCTGTAGGCCGGCGAGATCCGAGCCGGCGCCGGGCTCGCTGAAGAGCTGGCACCACATCTTGCGACCCTTGACGATGTCGGGCAGGTACCGGCGCTTCTGCTCGTCGGTGCCGTGGGCGATGATCGTCGGGCCGGCCAGCAGCAGCCCGAGGCCGGCGGGGCCGGCCAGCGCACCGTGGTCGCGGAGCTCCCGGGACACCACGTTGGCCTCGTCGCGACTCAGCCCCCGGCCGTACCACTCCACCGGCCAGGTCGGCGCGGCCCAACCGGCTTCGCCGAGCCGATCCCACCACTCGCCCACGGTCAGGTCGGGATCCCAGTTGGCGTCCAGCCAGGAGCGCAGTTCCCTGCGCAGGTCGGCGTAGCTGTCGGTCTCGGCTGCGGTGACGGTCACGGTCGGCCCCCTGCGTTCGATCCGCCGGTGGAGCCATTCGACCCCAAACTTGACCGAACGGTCAAGTTCATCGCTCCCCCTCCTTCCCGAACTGGCAGGTCAAACGCGTGGTGGGGCACGCGTTTCACCTGCCAGTTGGGGGAGGAGAGCGGTGGGGGTGGCTAGTCGCAGACCATCACCAGGACGTGGTCGGGCTTGGTGGCAGCCGCTTCCAGCACCTCGAAGGCGTTCTCGGCCAAGGGAACCAGATCCTGGCGCCCTCGAAACCGTTCGCGATCGAGGGCCCGGAACCGTGCCAGGGCCGCCTCCACGTCATCCTGTGAGAGCCAGCCCTTGTGTCCCGGCCCGAGGTGGGGAACGAGGGCTTCGAGTGCAGCCGGGCCGGCATGCGCGGCCGCCAGGAGCTGCAGCTCCCGCCCGAGCGCCAGCCGGCGGGCCTCGGACGGAGGCCAGCCGAGATCCGGCAACCGCCGCTTCAGCAGACTCGGGGCGCGAAAGGCGCGGCTGGGGGTGAGATGCGGCGCCATCAGCACCCGGTACCACTCGACCACCTGGTTCTCCTCGAACGAGGCCTCCCACTCGTCCGGACCGGCGACGCGCAAGCTGCCGACATAGCCATGGACGATGGGATCCTTGCTGTGCCAGATCTCCACTGCTCGGTCGCGGAGCCGGAGCAGGCCGTCCTGACGGGAGGACGGTCCGCCCAGGAGGCGGTCGAGCTCACGGTGCAGCTCGATGGGGTCAAGCATCCAGGCCCGGCTGAGGATCACCTCGCCATGTTGGCCGACCACACTGCGTGGCAGGCGGATGGCACCAGCCGCGCAGTTTCAGCGCGAGAGGAGTGCCAGCGCGTCGACCAGCGCGCCGACCACCGGCTGGATGGGGGGCGAGGGGGCCGCCTCGATGGACTCGAGTGTGCAGAATGCTTCGGTGCCCTCGGCCCGCCCCTGGAGGGTGATCAGCAGCGAGCACGTCGGCCCATCCTCGAAGCGCACGATCGTCTCGAGGATCCCGAGGTGGCGGTCGACGTAGCCGATGTGGCCGATCTGACCGGCGGCGTCGAAGAGCGCAGCGAACGCCTCGTCCGCAGGTGCGTGCAGGAAGAGGGTGTCACCCGACGCGAGCTGCGCGTCGACGACCCCCCGAGGGGCCTGCTGCCCGGCACCCGGTGCCGGTCGGGCGGCCGTGCCAACGCCGGTCGGGGCAGGTTCGCCGGATGGCGGGGTGACGTCGAGGGTGACGTCGAGGGTGCCGGCGTCGGAGGCGGCCGCGGTGGCTCGCAGGATGGCGAAAGCTTCGGTCAGTCGAGCGGCTCGGGGAGTGGCCTCGGCGCCGGCGACGTCGGGGTGGTGTTCGCGCACCAGGCGGCGGTAGGCGGCCCGCGCCTCGGCCATGGTGACGCCAGGCCTCAAGCCGAGAACGGCGAGCGCTTCTCGTGCGTCCACGAGATGACGGTAGTCAATGGGCGGTGGGCCGGCGGTGCCGGCAGGGGTCAGCCCGGCCGCCTCATCTGGACCGCTCGGGTGGCGAGTTGCTGGCCGCCGGAGCCGACCGCTACCAGAACCACGGTGTGCGTCGCCCCGTCGCACGGCAGCCCGAGCTCGTAGGTGCCGGAGGTGGGGGCAGGGGGCTCGGCCACGCTGCGCTGGTCGACCAGGAAGGCGACCGTGTCCGCGGTGGTCTCGTACGTGGCGGTGACCGCCGTGGTGCCCGCGTCACAGTTGACGCTGGGTGGCATCTCGAAGCGGGTGATGAGGGGTGCGGTCGCGGTCGGGGTGCTGGTCGGCGGGGAAGCAGCGACGGTCGTGATCGTGGTCGTGGCCGAACCCTCGCCCCGGCTGCCCGACAACCCGCGGTCGCTGGTGGTGTCGCCGCCACATGCCGGCAGGAGCAGGGAGGCCGACAGCACCGCGAGCACGAGGGGGCGCATCGGGTGCTCAGGCTAGGCCGATCGGCACGGGCGCGACGCAGCCGCCTAGTCTCCGCCGCCGTGCTACTGGATGTCGGCGACCGACTCGGTGACCCGCCTGCGCCCGAGGCGGTCGCGGTCGACGATCTCCTCCGTCGCCGCACCTGGGGAGAGCTCGCCGATCGGGTGGCGCAGGTCGCGACCTGGCTGCGGGAGCATCAGGGTCTGCGTCCCGGTGACCACGTGGCGATGGTGATGGGGAACCGGGTGGAGTTCGTCGAACTGGTGCTCGGTTCCGTGCTCGCCGGGGTGTGGCTCACCCCCATCAACTGGCACCTGACCGCTGAGGAGGCGGCCTTCATCGTCGGTGACTCCGGAGCACGACTGCTCGTGGCCGACCCCGAGTTCGAGTCGATGGCGCGGGCGGCAGCGGGGGAGCGTCCGGTCGTCGTCGTAGGGGAGGAGCTGGACTCGGCCCTCGACACCCTCGGGCCGATCGCCAGCGACGCCCTCGAGTTTTCGGGCCCCGCAGGCGGCAACATGTTCTACACCTCGGGCACCACCGGACGGCCGAAAGGGGTCAAGCGCACGGCGCAGCCCACGGTGCGCCAGCAGCTGCGATCACTGGCCCGTGGCGGTCGCGTGCTCGGGCTCGACGGTACCGGCCCCCATCTGGTCACCGGGCCGCTGTACCACGCCGCGCCGGTGGGGTTCGCGGTGATGGACCTGCTGAACGGCGCGCCCCTGGTGCTCATGCCCAGATGGGACCCGGCCACCGCTCTGCGGCTCATCGAGGAACGGTCCGTCCGTCACACCCATCTCGTGCCCACCATGTTCGTGAGGTTGCTGCGCCTGCCCGACGAGGTGCGCGAGCGCTTCGACCCCTCCTCGCTGTCGCTGGTGCTGCACGGCGCGGCCCCGATCGCTCCGAGCGTCAAGCGGCAGATGATCGAGTGGTGGGGGCCGGTGCTGGTGGAGTACTGGGGGG